>JAAEZW010000211.1 GCA_018222665.1 Paracoccaceae bacterium | reverse complement strand
CTTTACCATGCGCCATGTTCGGTTCGGCGGTACGGGGCAAGCATTGATCGTTTCAGTCATTTTTGGTTTCGGCCTTTATTACGTGCGTAACTTTGCACAAATCCTGGGTGAAACGGGACAAATCCCCATCCTTTTTGCGGCCTACGCCCCACCACTGGCCACAATTCTATTGGCCATGGGCATCATTTTACATATGGAAGACGGATGACGCGCGTTCTGATCTTCGTTTCTTTTTTGCTCGCATCTGCAAGCGTTGCTTTGGCCAAGGACCAAGACGACCCGGTGCGCATGATCGCAGATCGCATCGAAATTGCACCAGATGGGGATTTGATTGCCCGCGGTGACATTGAAATCTTTTATGGACCTCAAAACCTTAGTGCCGAAGAAATAAGATATGATACGGAAACGGAAACATTTAACGTCATGGGTCCGATTCTCTACACGGATGAAAACGGTGACACGATTCAGGCAGAGTTCGCAGAGCTGAGCCGTGATTTGCAAAACGGGTTGTTGAAATCTGCGCGGATCATGTTGGAAAATCAGCTGGAATTGCAGGCCGCCGAAATGGAACGGATTGACGGGATCACAGCAGAATTGCGCGGGGTCGCCGCGACATCCTGCATATCCTGTGACACGCGTCCACCCCTTTGGCAGATCAGGGCAAGTGCCGTGCGTCATGATAAATTAAAGCGGACGGTTCATTTTAAAAACGCACAGGTCCGTGTGGCGGACATTCCCATTCTTTACCTGCCCCGCCTTCGTATTCCTGATCCAAGCCTGAAACGTGCAGCGGGGTTTTTGGTGCCAAGCATTCGGTCAACATCACGCCTTGGGACAGGGGTGGTTGTATCCTATTTTATTCCGATTGGAACTGACAAAGACATCACCCTTACGCCCTATATATCGGCCAAAACACGTACGCTTGAGGTAAGCTATAGGCAAGTGGTGAATAACGGATACTTTACATTTGATGGCGCGATTTCAGATGATGAAATTGAATTCGCATCGCTGCGCGCATACGGCAGGATTGTTGGAAAATTCAATGTTTTTGATGGCTATAAACTTTCGATCACGCTGCAATCTGTTTCGGATGACGCCTATGTTGGGGACTATCAATTAGATACCAGCGAAACAATGGAATCGAATGTCACGCTAGAGCGTACAAAAGAGGATCAGCACCAGGAAATCAGCCTGTCAAACTATCAATCCCTTTATGATAACGAGGGCAACAGCCCCTTCCTGACGTCGTTTGGCCAAATCGAACAACGTGTACCTGTGGCACGCATTGGCGGCACGCTTTCCGTTCGGGGTGAATTTTGGGGCGCCGCACGCAGTTCAGATTTGAACGCCACGGGACGGGATACTATGCGGGCCAACACGGGCGTGCGCTATCAACGGGTTTGGGATTTGGCCGCTGGTACACAGGTATCCTTTGAACATGAAAGCAGGCTTAATCACTTTGTCATTGATCAAGATGATGCCTATAATCGACAAAACACCACTAGCACGCATTACAGCGCACTGACCCTGCGTCGGCCCGTTATTGGACGTGGAAAAACAGGGGCGCATTTTGTGGAACCCATCTATCAAATTGCAAGCGTTCGGATGTCAAAGAACATTGCTGTTCCCGCAGAGGAAAGCACACATGCCGAATTTGATGAGGGCAATTTACTTGCCCTATCCCGCTTTCCCGCACCTGATCGTATCGAAAAAGGACAGCGTAGCGCGGTTGGTCTAAACTATAACTATCACGGAATGACAGGATACGAATTGGGCCTGTCACTTGGGCAAATAGAATGGGAAACACAGCCATCTGATTTTTCCCAGACATCTGGGTTAGCGGGTACCAAATCTGATCTATTGTTGGCAGCCCAGGTGGGAACCCCCATCGGTTTGGATTTCTATGCGCGCACGCTTTTGAATGACCAAGGGAAAGCGGGAAAATCCGAGATCATTTCAAAATTTAACTTCAAAAAATACTCTGTCGACGGTCGATATTCGTTTTTACCCGCTGATGGTGACGAACAACGTAACGATGACATTGCGGAATGGACCCTAAACCATTCGTATAAAGTGGGTGAAAATTGGCGCCTTTCAAACAGTTTACGTTATGATCTAGAGGCGGATTCACTGGCAACGGCAGGGATCGGCGTAAAATGGGACGGGCAATGTGCAAGTGTTGTTTTTTCTGCGGATCGTCGGTTTACTGATCTTGGCACTTCGCCGCCGCAAACAACTTATGGCTTTTCCATTGCGTTAAAAGGCTTTAGCACAGGAGGCGCAAGTCGCGCGATCAAGACATCATGTGGAACAGGCAGATGAACATTAAAACCTTAATTCGCACCAGCCTAATCGCCCTTGGCATGACACTCGCCCCATTGGGCGTTGCGGCGCAAAATCTATTTTCTGCCGCGATCCTTGTGAATGACCAAGCGATCACAAACTACGAATTAAAACAACGCACTATGTTTTTAGAAGCCTTGCGTTTTCCAGGCGTTCCTGATGAGCTTGCGCCCAAACAATTGATAGAAGAGCGCCTGAAAAAGGCAGCCGCAGATCAACTGGGCATTCGCGTCAGCGAAGAAGAATTACAATTCGAACTCGAATCCTTTGCCCAACGGTTAAATGTGGCCTTTGATGAATTTGCCGCTGAATTAGAGCGCGTGGGGATTTCCATGGATACGCCACGCGCATTTATAGCCAATCAAATGCTGTGGCGAGAGGTCGTGCGCGCACGCTTTGGCGCGCAGGCCAATGTTGACGAGGCGCAGGTTGAACGCAGTGCAAATGCCGAAAAATCAGGAAGCAGTATCGAAGTTCTGCTAACCGAAATCATCATGGCTATGCAACCTGGCCAAGAACAAGAGGTGCGCGAACGTGCCCGCGAATTGTCAAAAATTCGATCCTTTGACGCCTTTTCCGATGCGGCACGTGAATTTTCTGACGCCCCAACCCGCGAATTTGGTGGACGCGTGACTTGGCAAAAATTGGATACGTTGCCGGGTGTGTTGCAACCCTTGATCTTTGGCCTAGCCCCGGGCGAGGTCACTGACCCACTTAGCATTCCAAATGCGCTGGCGCTGTTCCAACTGCGCGGCATTCGTGAAACCGCATATCGTCGTCCCCTGTCCAACAGTGTTGATTATTTACGTTATGCCCTGCCCAGCTCAGAACTTGAAAATATCAACGCAATCCGCGCGAACATCAATCATTGCGATGATCTTTACGGATGGGCCAAGGGCAATCCAAATCACGTTCTAAAACGCAAAACTGTCAAACGTGCTGAAATTGATGGCCCCACCCGCAATATCCTCACAAACTTGGATGAAAACGAATATGTGATCGCAACGCAGGAGCCTACAACAACGTTGATCATGATGTGTAGCCGCAGCCAGACCCTTGATTTAGAGGAACAAGACCTCGCCCAGATCCGTGACGGCCTATTGAACCAGCGCTTGGGCAGCTATGCGGATAGCTATTTGGAAAATCTGCGCGATGATGCGCGTATCGTCTATAAATGATTGATAATCCAATCATAGTTACCTGTGGCGATCCTGCGGGTATCGGACCAGAGGTGGTGCAAAAGGCGTGGAATGAATTGCGGGACGCCGTGCCCATATGCGTGATCAGTGATCCGCGTTTTCTACCACTTGACCTGCCTTATGTGGTCATTGATGACCCTGCCGAGGCAAAGGACCACTGTGCGACCGCGCTGCCGATCCTGAACCATCCGTTCCGCGACGCTGTGGAATTGGGACACCCCAGTCTGTCGAACGCACATGATGTGGTGCAGGTTTTGGAACGTGGTGTGCAACTGGTGCAGCAGGGATTGGGGCACGCCCTGTGTACCGCGCCTATCGCCAAATCGGTTTTGCAAAAAGGGGCGGATTTCAAACACCCCGGACACACAGAGTTTTTGGCGCATCTGGATCAAAAAACGAACGTGGTGATGATGCTGGCCTCGCCCGATTTACGCGTTGTGCCGACAACCATTCATATCCCCCTTGAACAGGTACCAAATGCCCTAACATCCGAATTATTAGAAACAACAATTCGCATCACGCATCATTCGCTGAGCACGCAATTTGGTATCGCCGAACCGCGCATGGCGATCACAGGGCTAAACCCGCATGCCGGTGAAGATGCGCGTATGGGCACTGAGGATAATGCCGTCATCCGTCCCGTGGTTGAAAAACTACAGGCTGAAGGGATGCTACTCACAGGGCCACATCCCGCGGATACCCTGTTTCATGCACGCGCACGCGCCAAATATGATGCGGCCATCGCCATGTATCATGATCAGGCGTTGATCCCGATCAAAACATTGGATTTTGATGGGGGCGTGAATGTCACCTTGGGGCTAAGCTTTGTGCGCACCTCTCCTGATC
>JAAEZW010000210.1 GCA_018222665.1 Paracoccaceae bacterium | reverse complement strand
AGGGCGCAATGATCGGGTTTCAGTGGGCACGTTTGATGCACGGGTTCCGATAGGACACTGCGCCCCATGAATTTGGGGAAAATAGCTTGGACAAAACGGCAATTCGCAATGCGGCAACGGTCATCGTTCTGCGTCAGGATCAGGGTGAAACACGGGTTTTAATGGGTCAACGCGGGGCAAAGGCCGCGTTTATGCCCAATAAATTCGTCTTTCCCGGCGGGGCCGTGGATGCCGAGGACGCCAATATCCCGCTTCATGCAGGCGTTGATGCACTATGTGCCGAGCGTTTGGGCGAACAAGCGGATCCAAACCTTATTCATCCCCTTTGCGTGGCCGCCATCCGCGAGCTATGGGAGGAAACGGGCCTGATCCTCGGAACCAAAGGGGCGTGGAACGGCGCGGTACCAGAGGACTGGGTAACATATGCAGATCGGGGATATGTCCCAGATGCAAGCGCGCTGAAATTCGTATTCCGTGCCATCACGCCCCCCGGTCGCCCCCGCCGCTTTGACGCACGCTTTTTCATGATTGATGCAAATGCCATTGCCAGCGATCTGGATGATTTTTCCGCCGCCTGTGATGAGCTGTCCCATCTAAGCTGGATACCATTGGATGAGGTGCGTAAATTTGATCTGCCCTTTATCACCGAAGTCGTCCTGGCCGAAGTGAGACGCCATGGCGATCCGTCCAAGGCACCCGCCACCGTGCCATTTTATAAAAACAATGACGAAGAAAACCTGTTCATTCAGCTCCATGGCTATCCGCCCAGGGATTAAAGGACAAGAATCAAACCCAAAACGGAGGCTGAAATCAGCGCCATTCCAATGAATTCGTTTTTGCTGATCCGTTCCTTGAAAAAGATAAAACTGGCCAGGATTGAAAAGATCAATTCCACCTGCCCCAGCGCTTTTACATAGGCCGCGTTTTGCAAGGTGAATGCAACAAACCACATATATGATCCGCCCATCGACGTGATCCCCACCCATACCCCTGTACGCCAGGTTTGCAGAACGCGAATGATTTCATTTGGGTCCCGCAATATCAGCCAGATGAACATGATACTGGCCTGCGCAGCGACCACAAACCCAAGTGTCACCCCCGCCCGCAGCAAGGGATCATCCGACAGTACCGACAATGACGTTGCGCGATAGGCGATGGCAGATCCCGCAAACAACAGACCAGATAATAACCCCAACCCCGATGCCCGATTAAATAAACGATCCCTGCATGCCCCAAATTGTGCAGCACTATCCGACAGGGCGATCACACCCAAAACCCCAATCAAGATCAATGCGAATGCCGCCCACCCCACAGGTTCGTTTAGAATGATCAGGCCCAGAAAAACACTTTGGATCGTTTCGGTTTTTTTCAGGGCAATACCAACTGCAAAATTGCGCGCTTTGAACAGGGCAACAACACAGATGGTTGCAAAGATTTGGCAAATCCCACCAATCAACCCCGCGATCCAAAAGCGATCACCAACCTTTGGGACAGGAACCTCAAACGCTCCGAACGTGATTGCCAAAGCGATCAGTATGATTGGAGCAGAATAAATAAAGCGCGACCATGTCGCGCCCACAGATGTCAGGCGTGTCGCGCTAAGTACCTTTTGAAGCATAAAACGCAGGTTTTGAAAAAACGCCGCTGCGATGGTCGCAAAAATCCACAGTTCCATATCGCTACCCTGCCTGACTTCTCAGGGAATAACCAACAGATTTTTGATACGATCACAGTATCAATCAACGCTTTTCTGGGACCAATTGGGATGGGCCACAGGGTCCTTGCGATTGATTGCGAATTTGCGAATGACCTCACCATAACAGCCGAAATGATAGCCATCATTCATCGTCAAAAATCGATCCCGCTTTGACGCAAACAAACGAGGCAGCGCGTACCAAGGCACGCTGGGATGTGCATGATGCACAGAGTGAAAGTTGTTGTTCAAAAAGAGGAAGGACAATAAACCACGATCCTCGACCACAACACTGCGACCACGCGGATGATCATGGACGCGGTGTTCCAAATAGGTACGGATTTTCAAAATCGCCATCGACAGATAGGCGGCCAAAACCCAGAGCCACATTGGGACATCAGCGACCATCACCACCATGACATAGGCCACAATCAACGAGGGCACATGTAACAGCCATCCCAATGCAACCCGACGATCCCCTGCCAAGATCAAACGGATATCTGCGCGCATAAAGGCAATCTGCGATAGGACCGGACCCAAAAACATCCGCCCAAGCAGAGTATTGTTTAACAGGTGCAAGGATTGACGCCATTTTGGCAATTGATCCCAAACCTGTGGATCCATGAAATTCGTTTCAGGATCATCGTAGGGATCGGTCAACCGTTCATCGCGGTGATGTTCCAAATGCGTATCTTTGAACCGCAGATAAGGGATGAAAATGATCAGGGCGGGGAACACCAATAGCGCGTTGACAAAGGCGCTGTTGAAGGGATGCCCATGAAGAACTTCATGCGTCAGCGAAGAATGTAAAACGCCCGCACTCACCATAATCAGCAAGCCCAGCGCAAGTGACACAGGAAGAACCACGAATGCACTAAATGCATAGGCCACATAGACGCAAAGCGTCAGGATCAGGGTTGGCCATTCAATGGATCGTTTCACGGATGCGTTTCCTTTCGTGCCGCAAACCTAAACCCATCCTGAAATTTTCATAATTCTAAATATGATTAACAAAATTCACATTTTGTGATATTTATCATCAAATGTGTAATATTATCGACAAACGTATACGTTCAAAGGTGTTTCAAGATCGCCTGACACACGCAATGGGCGAACGCGGTGAATCACAAAGTGGGCTGGCGCGCAAAATTGGCGTAGATCGTTCAACCATTTCGCAATTGTTAACCAACACTGGCGCGCGCCTGCCAAATGCGCAAGTGGTGGCCGAATGTGCCCATGCGTTGCATGTGTCCGCTGATTGGTTACTGGGATTATCCGAACGCCCAGAAAGCGCGACAACACTGCTCGAAACATCCTTAGAACTAACAACGGCTGCACGTGCGTTGATTGACGATCAAATCTTTGAATGGCACCGACAGGCACAAGGATATAAAATTCGTCATGTACCCGCGACCCTGCCCGACATGCTGAAAACAGACGACATGTTGGAATGGGAATATACAGAACATCTTGGCCGCACGACCGAAGACGCCACAAATGCCGCGCGCGATAGGTTGGATTGGATGCGTGGGTCCAGTTCAGATTTTGAAATTGTCATCGCGCAACATGAATTGGAATCCATGTGCCGCGCCGAGGGGTATTATCGCACCCTACCCTGCGATGTAAGAACTGCGCAAATTGAACGCATGATTGAATTGGTGGACCAACTCTATCCACGGATGCGGGTTTATCTTTATGATGCGCGGATGATCTATTCATCCCCGATGACGGTTTTTGGCCCGCAACTTGCGGTGCTGTATTTGGGCCAAAACTATATGGCTTTTCGCGATAGCCAACGGATCGAAGGGTTTTCAAATCACTTTGACCGCGTCGTGCGCGAGGCGCGGATCACATCGCGCGAACTGGGCGCAGTTTTGACGAAATTTTTGCCGACTTAATAAGGCATTGGATGCGCTTTGTGGGCCGCGTTTAGGTCATCCAAACACTCTTGGCTCAACACAACATCTGCACCGTCAAGGATATGTTCCAACTGATCCATGGTGGTCGCCCCAAAAATCGCGGAACACATAAAGGGGCGCGTATGGCACCATGCCAGTGCCATGTGAATCGGGTCAACGCCATGATTCTGCGCAACCGCTAAATAAGCCGCAACCGCATCGAAAACGCGTGGTGTCACGCGCCCGCCCAGATTATTCACAAATGACCTGCGGGATGCATCAGGCACCTGATCCCCCTGATATTTCCCGCTTAACAACCCTGCGGCCAGCGGAGAAAAGGTGATCAAACCCACATCCTCATAAACCGACAATTCGGCCATATCCGTATCATAGAGACGACACAGCAGCGAATATTCGTTTTGCATGGTCTGCACGCGCGGCAGCCCATGGGTTTCCGACAGGCGCAACCATTGGGACGTTCCCCATGCGCTTTCGTTAGACAGGCCAAAGTGGCGAATATTGCCTTTGTCGACTTGCACCTGCAAGGCCTCAAGGCATTCGTGCATATTGTCCACAACCTCTTGGCGGCTGCTGCCCCCCGGTTCATAGGCCCAGTTTTTACGGAACATATAGGACCCGCGGTTTGGCCAATGAAACTGATAAAGATCAATGTAATCGGTTTTCAAGCGGCGCAGGTTTCCTTCGATCGTTTGGGCAATGGTGGCCGCGCTGATAGGGGCACCGCCGCGCACATGCGCCATGCCTTCCCCAGAATGTTTGGTAGCCAAAATAAAATCACCCCGCCGCGCAGGGTTGGCAGCAATCCAAT
>JAAEZW010000209.1 GCA_018222665.1 Paracoccaceae bacterium | reverse complement strand
GGGCATCTACGGTACAACAAACTGGCACTGGTCACTAGAGAACGTTGCTGGCTCACGTTATGTTGGTACAAATGCATTCGTCCAATCGTTCGGTGCGAAGTATGGCTTCCCTCCGTCACAGGCGGCGCACACAACATACTGTCAGACACTTCTATATGCTGACGCATGCGAACGTGCGGGTACATTCAACCCATGTGGCGTTCAAGAAGCTCTTGCAGACTTTGAATTCGACGGATTGGGTAACGGCCCAACACTTTACCGTGGCTCTGACCACCAGTGTTTCAAAGACGCATTGGTTGTGCGCGGTAAAGAAAACCCAGATTCACAGTTCGACCTTCTTGAAACTGTGGACATTACACCTCGTGAAGCGCTGACATACGATCCAGCGATCTTTGGTGGCGAATTGGGTACATGTAACCCAGGTGCATAATACGCCTAGGCCCCGCAATATTTGCGGGGCCTACTCTCTCACTCACAACTAAATCGACGCAGCTTTCATAAGCTTTTTTGTACATCTCGACCTCATGGTGGGGTCTAGGGGGCCAAATGGACCAAATCATTCTTCAAATCCTGAACGGGTTAGACAAGGGCAGTGCCTATGCGCTGATAGCCCTGGGTCTAACGCTGATATTCGGCACACTGGGTGTCGTTAACTTTGCACACGGTGCACTCTTTATGCTTGGCGCGTTCTGTGCCGTAACCCTAAGTCGTATCTTGACGATCTCTCACACGGTCATTGATGAGACCAAGAAAGACTTCCTTGGGAATCCTCTGAAAGTTGACGTTCCATATGTGAATGGCTGGTTTGGCGAAACCACAGGTCAAGCGATCATTGATTGGTCAGTTCCACTGTCAATTTTGTTCGCAATCCCTGTCATGATCGCAATTGGTGTGATCATGGAACGCGGCTTAATCAAACATTTCTACAAACGTCCACATGCCGACCAAATCCTTGTGACATTCGGTCTTGCGATCGTTTTGCAGGAAATCGTGAAATATTATTATGGTGCAAACCAGATCCCAACCCCTGCGCCTGAAGCGTTTATCGGTTCATTTGACTTCGGTGCTCTTATTGGAATGGATCCGGGCTCAATCATCTATCCTTATTGGCGTATTGTTTACTTCTGCTTCGCGATGGTCTTGATCGGTGCTGTATTTGCATTCTTGCAATTCACAACTTTCGGTATGGTGGTTCGTGCAGGTATGGCAGATCGCGAAACTGTTGGCCTATTGGGCATCAACATTGACCGCCGATTTACCGTCATGTTCGGTATCGCGGCTGCGGTCGCGGGCTTGGCTGGTGTAATGTACACGCCGATCAACCCACCTAACTATCACATGGGCATGGATTTCCTTGTGATTTCGTTTGTTGTGGTTGTAGTTGGCGGCATGGGCTCGCTTCCTGGTGCGATCCTTGCTGGCCTTGTTTTGGGTGTTCTTGAAAGCTTTGCGTCAATGCGCCAAGTAATCGAATTTCTACCTGGCATCAACCAAGTCGTCATCTATTTGGCGGCGATCATTATTCTATTGACGCGTCCACGTGGATTGATGGGCCGTAAAGGCGTGATGGAGGAGTAATCATGCTTGGACTTTCTAAAAAAGACGCATCACTTTTGATCACTGTCGCAGTATTGGTTGCACTTGCGCCAATCTTTCTGAACCCATTCCCAGAAAATAGCGCACTTTCACAATTCAATGCAGGTTACCCTGACTTGATGCAGCGTTTCGTAATCTTTGGAATTTTCGCAATAGGATTTAACATTCTATTTGGCCTAACTGGTTACCTATCATTTGGTCACGCGGCCTTCTTGGGTGCGGGTTCTTATGCCGGTGTTTGGATGCTAAAACTGCTGACGATCAACGTGATCCCAGCAATCCTGATTTCAACCGTTGTTGCAGGTTTATTCGCAATTTTGATCGGTTATATTTCGCTTCGCCGTTCGGGAATTTACTTCTCGATTTTGACACTCGCCTTTGCGCAGATGTCATTTGCATTGGCCGCGTCTGTTTTGACACCGATCACAGGTGGTGAAACAGGTCTACAGACCGCACTAAACGATCCACGTATTCTTGATGGCGCAAACGAAGGCGGTAACATACCTGCCCCAAACTTTTTTGGTTTGGAAATGGGCGATAGCCTTCAAGTTAGTTTTGCAGGCTGGCTGTGGACCTTCAACGCGGGCTATTACGTCTCCGGTATCATAATGTTGATTTCATTCTACGTTGCGATCCGAATTTTCCGGTCGCCATTTGGAATAATGTTGCGTGCGATTAAGTCGAACCAACAACGTTTGAACTATACTGGTTTGAACACACGTCCCTATATGCTGGCATGCTTCGTAATCTCTGGGATGTACGCAGGTCTTGCGGGTGGCTTGATGGTCGCGATGGATCCACTTGCAGGCGCTGAGCGTATGCAGTGGACAGCATCTGGTGAGGTTGTTCTCATGACAATCCTTGGCGGTGTTGGCACCTTGATCGGCCCAGTTTTGGGTGCAGGTTTGATCAAATACTTTGAAAACATCTTTTCAAAGATCAACAGCAACCTTCTGCACAAGTGGTTCTCATTCCTGCCAGACGGGCTTGAGGATTTCGTTGTGACAATCATCTACCCGTTCATCGGTAAGGGATGGCACCTAACATTGGGTCTAATGTTCATGGGCGTCATCATCTTCTTGCCAGGCGGCTTGGTTGAGTTAGGACAGCGTATTTCACGCTCGCTCTCAAAAAACAAAAACGATGCTGCTGAGCATAAGCCTGCAGAATAAGGAGTACATGAACCATGGGTATTCTTGATATTAAAGATGTAGGCAAACGCTTTGGTGGTCTTCAGGCGCTAAGTGATGTGAACTTGAACGTCGAAGAAAACACCTGCCACGCGATCATCGGACCAAACGGTGCGGGCAAATCAACATTGTTGAACTGCTTGATCGGTAAATTGATCCCTGACAGCGGCAGCGTTATGTTTGACGGCCAATCGGTTTTGGGGCGGACGCCATATGAAATCAACCAACTGGGTATTTCTCGCGTGTTCCAGACACCCGAAATCTTTGGCGATCTGACTGTTTTTGAAAATATGATGATCCCAATTTTTGCTAAGCGCGACGGTGCATTTGCACTAGATGCAATTTCAGATTTCATGTCCCACAAGGATGTAGTTGAACAGGCAGAAAACGAGTTAGAGGAAATGAATATGGCCGACAAACGTCATATGCATGCCGCGTCCTTATCTCGTGGTGACAAACGTCGCCTGGAAATCGGTATGTGCCTTAGCCAGCAACCACGTTTGTTGCTCCTCGATGAACCAACAGCGGGTATGGCGCGTGCCGACACAAACAACACAATTGATCTGTTGAAAGAAATCAAAGAAGAGCGCGACATCACAATCGCAATAATCGAACACGATATGCACGTTGTGTTCTCTTTGGCAGATCGCATCACCGTATTGGCCCAAGGGACACCTTTAGTCGAGGATGTGCCAGAGAAAATCAAAGGCCATCCAAAGGTGAAAGAAGCCTATCTTGGCGAATCGGCGTAAGGAGACAGAGAAATGAGTGGAAACTTAGCAATGGACTCACATGCACCCGCGTTTCTGTCTGTGCATGACATTCACGCTTACTATGGCGAGAGTTATATCGTTCAAGGCGTGAGCTTCAACGTTCACGAAGGCGAAATCCTTGCGCTGTTGGGACGTAACGGTGCTGGCAAAACATCAACCTTGCGTACAATCGCACGTTTGGATGACCCCTTATTAATGAAAGGTGAAATTTGGCTTGACCACAAACACCTACACACAATGTCCAGCCACGAAGCGGCCGTAAACGGTATCGCTCTAGTTCCAGAGGATCGTCGCATTATTCCTGGTCTAACAGTGGAAGAAAACCTTCAGTTGGCGCAAATCGTTGAACCCATAGGTTGGGGCATTGATCGCATTTATGAACTGTTTCCACGCTTGGGAGAGCGCCGTAAGCAAGAGGGCGTTACATTGTCGGGTGGCGAACAACAGATGTTGTCTATCGCCCGCGCCTTGGCCCGTGACATCAAGGTTCTTCTCTTGGATGAACCGTATGAGGGCTTGGCGCCTGTTATCGTTGATGAAATCGAAAAGACGCTTCAAACGATTAAGGCACAAGGCATCACGACAATTATTGTTGAACAAAACGCAGTTCGCGCGTTGGAATTGGCGGATCGTTCTGTGATCATGGACACAGGATCCGTTGTGTTTGATGGCCATGCCAAAGAAGTTCTGGATAACGCGGAACTGCGCGCTGAATATTTGGCGATCTAAACCATTGTTCCAAGGTCGGATTGACCGACCTTGGGAAACCCTCCAAATACAGAAACATTCACGACCTTAGGGGGAACTCATGTCAGATAAAATGTACCCACCAAGTGCTGATTTCATTGCAAATGCACATATCA
>JAAEZW010000208.1 GCA_018222665.1 Paracoccaceae bacterium | reverse complement strand
CCAATTCACCCGTCCCCATATCAGGGGCAGGAACGTTTTGCGACGGATGGATCAAGTCACGTTTGATCAGCTCATATGCAAAACGACGTGTAATCGCCTCAAGCTCATGTTCGTCATATTGACGGGGATCAAGGCAAAGTCCGCCCTTGGAACCGCCAAATGGCGCCTCAACCAAAGCGCATTTATATGTCATCAGCGCGGCAAGCGCTTCAACTTCGTCTTGGTTTACATCCAATGAATAGCGAATGCTGCCCCCAACCGGTTCCATATGTTCGGAATGCACCAAAAGGTATCCCGTGAAATAGTGAATATCACCGCGCAAACGGACACCGAAACGCACGCTATATGTCGCGTTAAACACACGAATTTTTCTTTCAAACGATCCGGCAGATCCATCAACTGGACTGCGCGGTTTTACATGATTTCGACGCTTTCGCGAAAACTTGGTTCATTAACAGACGACGACATTGCCTACCTCCACAACTTTGGGCCTGATCGCGATTATGAAGACCAAATCATATACCACTGATAACAAACCTGTGAAATCCTAGCCCTTTGTGCCGCAAAACTATCCGATTGATGCTGCTAACACCGCAAAATCACGAAGATTGCGCATCAAAAAGAACACACGAAAGGGACCGATCAGGCCATCAAAGTGGCCCGAGCATGGGATACATTCCTGTAAATGTAGTTAACGACGCACGATGATTTCGCGACCTGCCTCTTCGGGTTCATCATCGGTCATCTCGGGTGGGAAGCCTGGCGCGCGAATATCTAGCCCTGTCGCATCCTCAAGGCGCTTGATGATATTGGGCGACAGCTCTCGTGATCCATAGCGTTCAATACCGTCGTTAAAGATCGAAATCAAAAGCGGGTTCATCTCTAGCGGTACATTTGCGCTATCCGCCACCTTTTGAAACAATCCAATGTCTTTCGCCACCAAATCCATGGTAAAGGATATGTCTCGTGACCCGTTCAGAATAACTTGGCTTTCGGTTTCGTGCACAAATGACGTGCCGGATGAAATTGCAATCGCCTCGTATGCGACACCCAAATCCATGCCCGCCCCCTTGGCAACCGTCAGCGCCTCGGCGCAAGACACAAGGTTCGCGGTGGCAAGAAAATTGGTGATCACCTTCAAAATACTGGCAGAACCCAAATCGCCCGTGTGCAAAATACGACGTCCCATAATTGTTAGAAACGGCAACACGGTTTCAAACGTTGCGCGATCACAGCCTGCGAAAATCGAAATATTGCCTGTATCCGCACGATGACATCCCCCAGATACGGGACAATCCACCGCAGCGCCGCCCCGTTCGATCACCATATTGCCCAGCCGTTTCACCTCGGCCTCATCTGTTGTGGACATTTCCAGCCAGATTTTTCCTTCGTGCACATGGGGCAACATTTGATCGACAACTGCGGCTGAAATCGTCGGGCTTGGCAGACATGTGATGACAATATCGCAATTTTCCATCAATTCTGCAGGGCTGTTGCCCCGTATCGCGCCGCGCGCCACAAAATCAGACACGCGCGCCTCGTCCAAATCGTGGATCGTTAAATCGACGCCATTGCGCAGCAGGCTGCCTGACAATTTTGCACCCACATTACCCAAGCCGATAAAGCCAACTTTCATTACATATCTCCCTGTTTGTTGGCGCTACGGTGACACGCAGTGGGGTGAGAAAACCGCGTATTTGCGACATCTGCATCTGTTTGTGCAATTTCGCGCAAATTGCGTGTGCAGGCACACAGTAGGCGATCTTGTATGTCGACGATCTGCGCCCTACTTTCTTAGGGAAAGGAGACACATCATGTCACTACGTCCTATTACAGATACACGCCACGCACAGCCCACAATGGAAGGCGCCGGCGTTCATTTGCACCGCGCCTTTGGGTTTCAGGACCCAAGCGAGCTGGACCCGTTTCTATTGTTTGATGATTTCAGAAACGAACGCCCAGAGGATTTTTTGCGCGGGTTCCCATGGCATCCCCATCGCGGCATTGAAACCATTACCTATGTATTGTCAGGAACTGTGGAACACGGCGACAGTCTGGGCAACGAAGGCACATTGGGTGCGGGCGATGTTCAATGGATGACAGCGGGTTCGGGCATTCTTCATCAGGAAATGCCAAAGGGAAATGCAAACGGTCAAATGCATGGATTTCAACTTTGGGCCAATCTCCCCTCGTCTTTAAAAATGACAGCGCCGCGCTATCAGGATGTTCAAGGTAAGGATATTCCAGAAATCATTGATGACGATGGCACACGGGTCAAAGTGATCGTTGGAAATTTCTGGGGCAAATCGGGCCCCGTTGATGGCATTGCCGCAGATCCGCAGTATTTGGATATCTACGTGCCCGCGGGTATGAAGAAAACATTTAAGGTTGATACATACCGTAAGGCATTCGCCTATGTCTTTGAAGGTGCAGGTGCTTTTGCCGATGCCAGCGCGCCAGAGGGTGTTTTGTTGGAAAAAGAAGTCATGGGCGAAGAAGTGAACATTCGTGACATGTCGGGCAATCGCACCTTGATCAAGTTTGGAACAGGCGAAGAGGTCACCGTTCAGGCGGGTGAAGAAGGCATTCGTTTCCTATTGATTTCGGGCGCGCCAATTCAGGAACCTGTCGCATGGCATGGTCCGATTGTAATGAACACACGCGAGGAATTGATGCAGGCCTTTGCTGAATTGCGCAACGGCACATTTATCAAACCTGCGCATTAAGTTGTTAAACTAAGGTTCTGTGCGTAGCATCACCATGCGCAAAACCATTTCACGATAATGTGATTTCACCTCATCCAACTTCAACCGTCCATCAGGGCGATACCACGTCACAACCTCAGTCAACATCCCGATAATGGCCAGTGTTGTGATACGTGTATCGGCAATATCGAATGCCTTGGCGCTTTTCCCAGCAATCAAAATTTGTTCCAATGCATCTTCGTATTGACGGCGCAGGGTTTCGATCTGTGCAAAATTGGCCGCATCCAAATTGCGCAGCTCCATATAGGCAATAAACACCGCATCCCTACGTGCCAAATGGTAATCAAGGTGGAAATTCAAGAACTGGCTTAGCAGATCAATGGGGTCAGTGGTTTGCCCCTCCCTGCTCCATGCCTGCAGCAGTTCTCTCATATGTTCGCTCATGATCGCGAACAAAAGCGCCTGTTTGTCTTTGGTGTAATTATAGATGGTGCCCACCTGTACCCCAACATCAGACGCCAATTGACGCATGGAAACGGCGGCATACCCATGACGCGCGAACAAACGCTCAGCACTTTGACGCACAAGTGTTCGGGTATTTTGTGAATAAGATCCGATGGTTCTGGGCATGTCTGCACACTAGCCCCGTTCTTGAAAAAGCAAAACAGTAATTTTTCACGCATTATAGTCTTTGCAAATTTATACCTTGCACGTTGCACAGGACGGGGAATGCAGGTACATCGCGGATAAGTTAAGAATTGAAGTTAAGGAGCCTTTGGATGAACCAACCATTACGCTTGGGGATTGCTGGTCTGGGGACGGTCGGTGCGGGCGTCGTCAAAATCATTCAGTCAAAATCCGAATTGCTTCGAATGCGCACGGGACGCGATATTGAAATCGTCGCCGTTTCCGCCAGAAGTGCGGGCAAAGATCGCGGTGTCGATCTGTCTGCCTATCGCTGGCATGATGATCCCGTCAGCCTTGCACAATCAAATGATATTGATGTCTTTGTCGAATTGGTTGGTGGCGATGAAGGCCCCGCCAAAGATGCATCAGAGGCCGCGTTAAAATCAGGCAAAGATGTTGTTACCGCAAATAAGGCAATGTTGGCTCACCACGGTCAGGCACTGGCCGAACTGGCCGAAGGCAACGGATTGACCATTAGGTATGAGGCTGCCGTAGCGGGGGGCATCCCGATCATCAAATCCCTGACCGAGGGATTGGCGGGAAACAAAATCAAACGCGTTATGGGCGTAATGAATGGCACCTGTAACTACATCCTGACCCGCATGCAGTCTGCTGGCCTCAGCTATGATGAAGTCTTTGCCGAGGCAGATGCACTTGGCTACCTAGAAGCTGATCCCAATCTGGACGTGGGTGGAATTGATGCTGGGCACAAACTGGCCATTCTATCCGCAATCGCCTATGGCGTTAAAGTTGATTTCCATGCGGTGAAATTGGAAGGGATCGGGCAAATTTCGATTGATGATATCAATCATGCCGCTGACATGGGGTATCGGATCAAACTTCTTGGTGTTTCCCAAATGACAGAAAATGGTTTGGAACAACGCATGACCCCATGTTTGGTTCCCGAAACATCCCCATTGGGCCAATTGGAAGGCGGCACAAACATGGTTGTCGTCGAAGGGGACGAAGTTGGACAAATCGTTCTGCGCGGTGCGGGTGCGGGCGAAGGCCCCACCGCCAGTGCGGTCATGTCGGATG
>JAAEZW010000207.1 GCA_018222665.1 Paracoccaceae bacterium | reverse complement strand
TGCCGACTGTGTCTGCTCTTGTTTGGAAAAACATGTTTATGGATCCAATCAACGGTATTCTTGCGCACATCTGGAAGTTTTTTGGAACCGCGCCAGTTGAATGGCTAACGCAGGCCAGCATGCAGTCAATCGTGCTTATTGTATCTTGGCAGTGGCTTCCATTTGCAACTCTGATCTTATTAACCTCGGTTCAATCATTGGACCGTGAACAGCTTGAGGCGGCCGAGATGGACGGTGCCCCTTGGACAAGCCGTTTTTGGCACCTGATTTTACCGCACTTGGGGCGGGCGATCACCATCGTACTGCTGATCCAAACCATATTTTTGCTGTCAATTTTTGCCGAAATATTTGTCACCACTGGCGGCGCATTTGGCACCAAAACCCTAACCTATTTGATTTTCCAGCGTGTGTTAGAAAGTCAAAACGTCGGCTTGGGGTCTGCAGGTGGTGTGTATGCGATTATACTGGCCAATATCGTTGCGATCTTTTTGATGCGCGCCGTTGGTAAGAACCTGGACTGAGTAGGTAGAAAACTATGGCACGTGCAATTTCCAATCAGCGAAAAACTCTGAATACCTTGGTCGCTTGGTCAATAGGGTTCGTCATCTTTTTCCCAATCTTATGGACGATCTTAACCAGCTTTAAGACAGAAGCGCAGGCGATCAACGATCCACCACTGTTCTTGTTTTTTGATTGGACACTTGAAAACTACGCAATTGTTCAGGAACGCTCTAACTACATGCGATTTTTGTGGAATTCCATATTCCTTGCTTGTGGTTCGACGATTTTGGGCATCATCATTGCGGTGCCAGCTGCTTGGTCGATGGCATTTGTCCCATCGCGGCGTACGAAAGATATTTTGATGTGGATGTTATCCACCAAAATGCTGCCCGCCGTGGGTGTTCTTTACCCCATATACATTGGTTTTGTGAAGCTGGGGCTTTTGGATAATCGGTTTGGTTTGATGATTGTGCTTATGTTGATCAATTTGCCGATTATCATTTGGATGCTGTACACCTATTTCAAAGAAATTCCCGGTGAAATTCTTGAAGCCGCGCGCATGGACGGGGCCTCTTTGGGGAACGAAATTCTGTATGTTCTGACCCCTATGGCAATTCCTGGCATCGCATCTACTGTATTATTGAACATCATCCTCGCCTGGAATGAAGCCTTCTGGACTTTGAACTTAACGGCGGCCAAAGCTGCTCCTCTCACGGCGTTCATCGCCAGCTATTCAAGTCCCGAAGGGCTATTTTTTGCAAAACTGTCAGCAGCGTCGACAATGGCGATCGCTCCTATACTGGTCTTGGGGTGGTTTAGTCAGAAACAACTGGTGCGCGGTCTTACCTTTGGCGCAGTGAAATAGGACAAAATAATGGGACGTATCGTACTAGAAAAAGTCACCAAATCGTTTGGCAACACAGAGGTGATTCCTCCGCTTGATCTGACGATTGAAGAGGGCGAATTTGTTGTATTTGTGGGGCCATCTGGTTGTGGCAAATCAACATTGCTGCGCCTGATTGCGGGACTTGAGGATGTGACATCAGGTGCGATTACCATCGATGATGTAGATTCTACGAACTTGGCACCTGCAAAGCGCGGCTTGGCGATGGTGTTCCAATCCTATGCGCTATATCCGCATATGTCTGTGCGCAAGAATATTGCGTTTCCGTTAAAAATGGCGGGACTAAGAAAGTCGGAGCAAGAGGAGCGCGTATCAAAAGCGGCTGAGGTTCTGAATCTATCAGATTATCTTGATCGTCGTCCCGGTCAGCTTTCGGGTGGTCAACGACAACGTGTTGCAATTGGTCGCGCCATCGTGCGCGAACCTTCGGCCTTTTTGTTTGATGAACCGCTTTCCAACCTTGATGCCGCTTTGCGCGTCGGGATGCGTTTGGAAATTAGCGAGCTGCACAAACGGTTGGAAACAACAATGATTTACGTCACCCATGATCAGGTCGAAGCCATGACAATGGCCGATAAAATTGTGGTGCTGCGGGCGGGGAACATTGAACAAGTGGGTTCGCCACTTGATTTGTATAAATCTCCCAAAAATACATTTGTCGCGGGTTTTATTGGCTCTCCGAAAATGAATTTTGTGAAGGGCGCAACGGCAGAAGCGTATGGGGCATCAACCATCGGTATTCGCCCAGAGCATATTGACGTCTCAGCCCAAGGCGGGACATGGCGCGGCGTTGTCGGCGTTTCCGAGCATCTTGGGTCTGACAGTTTCTTCCACATTCATGGTACGGGTGTTGCAGATATGATCACAGTTCGTGCCGACGGAGAGGTGGGCTTCAAACATGGTGACGAAGTCTTTTTAACACCCCGCGAGGATGCGATTCACAAATTCGATGCACAGGGCCTAAGACTGAAATGAGTGGTCGTTTGGAAAATAAAACAGCGCTGATTACGGGCGCTGCGCGGGGCATCGGCCTTGAGTTTGCAAAATCCTATGTGCGCGAAGGCGCGCGTGTCTGTATAGCAGATATTGATATTGACAGAGCGCGTTTCGAAGCCGAAAAATTGGGTGAATGCGCCTATGCCGTACACATTGATGTGCGTGATCAACACAGTATCGACATCGCTGTGGATCAGGTGATCAGTCGATTTGGACAAATCGATATCCTTGTCAACAACGCCGCGTTGTTTTCCGCCGCGCCTATTGTCGAAATTGAACGGTCTGATTTCCAAACCCTTTTTGACGTCAATGTCTCTGGACCGTTATTCATGATGCAGGCCGTAGCAAAGCAGATGATTGAACGGAATGTGAAAGGCAAAATCATCAATATGGCAAGTCAGGCAGGACGTCGCGGTGAACCACTTGTGGCGGTTTACTGCGCGACAAAAGCTGCGGTTATCAGCTTGACGCAGTCTGCAGGCCTAAATCTGATCAAACACGGCATAAACGTAAACGCAATCGCACCGGGCGTCGTGGATGGCGAACATTGGGATGGGGTTGATGCATATTTCGCCAAATTAGAAAATAAGGAACCAGGCCAGAAGAAAAAAGAAGTTGGTGAAAACGTACCCTTTGGGCGCATGGGTACTGCCAAAGATCTGACGGGCATGGCTATTTTCTTAGCGAGTGAAGAAGCAAATTACATTGTTGCACAATGTTACAACGTGGATGGCGGACAGTGGATGAGCTGATGACAGACGTAAAAGCGCACGAAAAACTGATCAAGATATCCAATGCCAATTTGGACGATTTGCCAGCCTTCGTGAAGCGACCAAATTACGATAGATCAAAGTTAAAAGCTGGGATTGTGCACATTGGATTGGGCAATTTCCATCGCGCCCATCAGGCGTGGTATCTTCATCGCTTGATGCAGCGTGGAGAAGCGCTTGATTGGGCAATCGTTGGTGCCGGCATTATGGAGTTTGATAAGGAGCAACGGAAGAAATTATTGTCACAAGACTGCCTAACGACCCTTGTTGAATTGGACCCAGATGGTCAATCTGTAGAAGTTATCGGTTCGATGATCGACTATGTCGAAATATCAGATGGGAATTCAGCGCTGATCAAAAGAATGAGTGGTGCTGAAATAAAAATCATCTCGCTTACTGTGACCGAGGGGGGATATTTCCAAGATCCGAATTCTGGCAATTTGGATCACACGCATCCCGACATTCAGTTTGATGCGGCAAACGCACAGACGCCGAAAACAGTTTTTGGAGCGATTGTTGAGGCCTTGCGGCTGAGACAAATTCAGGGAAATGGCCCTGTCACTTTGCAAAGCTGTGATAATTTGCAGGGGAATGGGACGATCTTGCGTAAAACTGTGGTTTCCCTGGCTAAGATGTCCGATCCGAAATTAGCCGTTTGGATCGATGAAAACTGTTCATTTCCGAACTCAATGGTTGATTGTATCGTGCCTGCAACGGGTCAGACGGAAATTGATCTTATTACATCGCTTGGGATCAAGGACGCCGTGCCCGTCACCCATGAAAATTTCCGACAATGGGTGATCGAGGATGATTTTTGCGCAGGCCGCCCAGAATGGGAAAATGTGGGTGTGACGCTGTCCGATGATGTTCACGCCTTTGAAACGATGAAGATTTGCCTGCTGAATGCAGGGCATCAAATATTGGCCAATGCGGGTGAAATCCTGGGTTTGCATACGATCGATCAATGTATGGCCCATGATGAGATTTTTTCATTATTTGACACCGTTCAAAAAGAAGAAATCGCGCCTCATGTTGATGATGTGCCGGGAACGACACCGGAGCAGTATATTGAGCTGATCTCAAAACGTTTTGCAAACCCCAAGATCAAAGACACCGTCAGAAGGGTGGCGTTTGATGGTGGTGCTCGACACAGTGGATTTTTGCATCCAACCATACGAAAAGCGATAGCAAACGGATGCAATATAGCAGGCCTTGCTTTGGTTGAGGCGTTATGGGCAAGAATGTGTGAAGGTACCAGAG
>JAAEZW010000206.1 GCA_018222665.1 Paracoccaceae bacterium | reverse complement strand
CCTGTGCACCCGTGATTTCGCACGCAGATATGATTGCGGGCATAGACAGATAACTATCGGTACCTGCTGCGGGCCCAATGCACACGGATTCATCTGCCATGCGAACATGCATTGCATCTGCATCCGCAGTTGAATGTACCGCAACCGATTTGATGCCCATTTCGCGACAGGCGCGAATAACGCGCAATGCGATTTCACCCCGGTTGGCAATCAGAATTTTATCAAACATTTCTGTGCCTTATTCGATAATGACCAAGGGAGTTCCAAATTCGACCGCGGCGCCATCTTCAACTAAGATGCGCTTGATGATGCCTGATTTTGGCGCGGGAATATGATTCATTGTTTTCATCGCTTCGACGATCAACAGGGTATCACCCTCTGAAATGCTGGCGCCAACGGAAATGAACGCAGGTGCGCCTGGTTCGGCTTGCATGTAAACGGTACCGACCATGGGCGATGGAACTGCACCTGGATGGGATGCGGGATCATCGCTTGCCGCTGCTGGGGCCGCTGCCGCGGCGGGCGCTGCAGCTGGCGCAGGTGCGGCCGCGACGGGTGCTGCTGCCATCACAGGGGCTGCGACTACACCACCGCGTGCTACACGCACGTTAAGGCTGTCATCCTCTCCGTATTCACGGCTTACTTCAAGCTCGTTTAAGTCGTTTTCACGCAAAAGCTCAGCCAATGCTTTGATGAATTCTACGTCCTGATCGCGATTGTTTTTCGTCATTTTATCCCTCAAGCGCCTATTTGGGTGCGTACTGCGTGCCCGTATCTGTTCGAATTGACCCTCTATACGCCAGAAAAACCGCCCTGAAAAGAGAGTTCGCTTGCCTGTTACAAAGTGATGAATTTTGTAAATTCAACCAGCGGGATCGCAAAATTTGCAGAATGACATTTGGCAGCAATTGCTTTTTCTGATCTCAGGCATAGTGTTTCCTATGTTGACTGCAGGAGAGCGATGATGAATTTGGCCAGTTGGCTTATGCGTACGGAGCAAGTGTCAGGGGACCAACCCGCGCTTTTTCATGGCACCGATCAGATTGCGAATTATGCTGAATTGGCAGACATGGTGCAAAGCTGTGCGGCCTGGCTGCGGGAAAACGGGGTCGCCCCTGGGGATCACATTGGCATTTTTATGAAAAACACACCTCAATATTTGATAGTGTTTTATGGGATCTGGGCCGCGGGCGCGGTTGCCGTGCCGATCAATGGGAAATTACACCCCAAAGAGGCAGACTGGATTTTGGAAAATGCAGAGGCCAAATTTGTGTTCTGTTGCGATGGTTTGGGCACGGCACTTTCTAAAATTGATTGTTGCGTTCCTGTTTTTGTGCCTGCGTTAGGTGATTTCAAGGATGGACGCTCCTTTCAACTTGTTGATCGGCGCAGCGATGATTTGGCTTGGTTGTTTTACACGTCTGGCACCACAGGACGGCCCAAGGGCGTGATGATCACCCATGGGATGATCCGCCAAATGGCACTGGGATATTTTGCAGATGTTGATCATGTAAGCGCGCAGGATACGGCCCTTTACGCCGCGCCGATGTCTCATGGCGCGGGGCTTTATAATATTATGCATATGCGGGTTGGCGCACGTCATGTTGTTCCAAAATCAGGTGGATTTGAAGAAGGTGAAATTTTTGAATTGGCCCGTCACTTTGACAATGTGCATATGTTTGCGGCCCCCACAATGGTCAAACGCATGACGCAGATCGCCAAAGAGCTCGGGGAAACGGGCGCAGGCATTCGAACCATCGTGTACGCAGGTGGCCCCATGTATTTGGCAGATATTATCGAAGCGGTTGATCATTTCGGCCCAATTTTCGTTCAGGTCTATGGTCAGGGGGAATGCCCCATGGGCATTACAGCACTTTCGCGCGATGAGGTGTGTGATCGCACCCATCCCAATTGGAAAGAGCGGTTAAAGTCAGTGGGGCGGGCCCAATCCACGGTTGAGGTTCAAATCGGGGACGAAAACGGAAATATTCTGCCCATCGGTGAAATCGGCGAAATCATGGTGCGTGGTGATTTGGTCATGCCAGGATACTGGAAAAATCCCGAAGCCAGCGAAAAAACACTGCGCAATGGATGGTTGCAAACGGGGGATATGGGAGCGATGGATCAGGATGGATATGTCACCATGCATGATCGTTCCAAGGATATGATCATTTCGGGTGGCACAAACATCTATCCCCGCGAAGTTGAAGAAGTTTTGATGACCCATCCCGATGTCGTGGAAGCATCGGTTGTCGGCCGTCCGAATGCAGAGTGGGGCGAAGATGTTGTGGCCTTTGTTGTTGGAGATGTTTCAACGGATGATTTGGATGATTTGTGTTTGTCGCAGATCGCACGTTTCAAACGACCCAAGGATTATGTTTTCCTCGATTATCTGCCAAAAAATAACTATGGCAAAGTGTTGAAAAAAGTCTTGCGGGAAACCTTCAAATAACAAGGGCCGGTTAATTAACCGGCCCCGTTTTTATTCATCCTTGTTTGGCTTAGCCTTTGCGGTTCATGCGGTTTGCGATCAGATCGTCAACAACCGCTGGTTCCGCCAATGTGGATGTATCACCCAATGCACCAAAATCGTCCTCGGCTATTTTGCGTAAGATACGACGCATGATTTTACCTGAACGAGTTTTCGGCAGGCCAGGGGCCCACTGGATCAAATCAGGTGATGCGATTGGGCCGATTTCCTTGCGTACCCAGTTGCGTAGCTCTAGGCGCAATTCATCGCTTGGTTCTTCGCCCGCCATTAATGTTACATAGCAGTAGATGCCTTGGCCTTTAATGTCGTGTGGATAGCCCACAACAGCGGCCTCTGACACTTTTTCATGTGCCACAAGCGCGCTTTCTACTTCTGCTGTGCCCATCCGGTGACCCGAAACGTTGATCACGTCATCAACACGACCTGTGATCCAATAATACCCATCTGCATCGCGACGACATCCGTCGCCCGAGAAATAGTATCCTTTGTAATCTGCAAAGTAGGTTTTGATGAACCGGTCGTGATCGCCGTATACGGTGCGCATTTGGCCAGGCCAGCTGTCCTTCATGCACAACACGCCTTCGGCTACTGTTTCGGCGATTTCTGCACCAGATTGCGGATCCAGCAAAACAGGTTGAACACCAAAGAAGGGTGTCGTTGCTGCCCCCGGCTTGGTTGCTGTCGCGCCAGGAAGAGGGGTCAACAGGTGACCGCCCGTTTCAGTTTGCCACCATGTGTCCACGATGGGGCAGGTTCCTTTGCCAACAACTTCGTTGTACCAATTCCATGCTTCTGGGTTGATGGGCTCACCCACTGTTCCCAAAACCTTCAAGGATGAAAGATCGCATTTTTCAACGAATTCATTGCCCTGACCCATCAATGCGCGGATCGCTGTTGGGGCAGTGTAGAATTGGTTTACACTGTGCTTTTCGCAAACTTGCCAGAAACGTGACGCATCTGGATATGTTGGAACGCCTTCAAACATCAGTGTCGTCGCACCATTGGCAAGTGGGCCATAAACGATATAGCTGTGTCCAGTGACCCAGCCCACATCGGCTGTACACCAATAAATATCACCTTCGTGATAATCAAAGACGTACTCATGCGTCATAGACGCCCAAACAAGGTAACCCCCTGTTGTGTGTACAACACCCTTTGGTGCACCTGTTGAACCAGAGGTATACAAGATGAACAGCGGATCCTCTGCATTCATGGCTTCGGGTGCGCAGTCTGCTGACGCCTCTGCCATTGCGGCAGTGTATGAATGGTCACGGCCATCCTTCATTGCAACGTCGCCTGATGTGCGTTCGACAACAAGTGTTTGGACGTCGCCACAAATGTCCAATGCTTTGTCAACATTTGACTTAAGAGGTGTATTGCGTCCACCCCGGGGCGCTTCGTCTGCTGTGACGATAAGGGATGCTTTACATCCGTCCACACGCGCAGCCAAAGCCTCTGGGGAGAAACCGGCAAAAACGATTGAATGAACCGCTCCAATACGCGCACAGGCCAACATTGCATAGGCGGCCTCTGGGATCATCGGAATATAAAGGACGACGCGGTCCCCTTTGCCAACGCCCATATTCTTATAAACATTTGCAAGCTTTGAAACCTGTGTGTGCAATTCATTATATGTAATGTGCTTCGACTCATCTGGGTTGTCGCCTTCCCAAATGATGGCGGTTTGATCGCCGCGTGTTGCCAGATGACGGTCAATACAGTTAGCGGCAACGTTTAGTTCGCCGTCTTCAAACCATTTGATCGAAACATCTGGGAAAGAGTAGTTAACATTTTTAACTTTGGAAAATGGCGTCATCCAATCGATGCGCTTACCATGTTCGGTCCAAAAGGCCTCCGGGTCGTTTATAGACGCGGCATACATCGCATGGTATTTGTCTTTATTGATATGTGCATTTGCAATGAAATCAGCACTTGGTGGGTACATTTTATCTGACAT
>JAAEZW010000205.1 GCA_018222665.1 Paracoccaceae bacterium | reverse complement strand
TTCATGCTGTGCGGATGTTTGATCGGGGGCATGGGTGGCATGTTGCAATCAGCCAGCCGCAGTTTGATGGTGCGCCACGCAATACCTGGGAAAGAAACGATTGAATTCGGCCTTTATGGTCTATCGGGTCGGGCCACAGCATTCTTGGCGCCATTGTTAATCACAATCGCTACAACCATCACTGACAGTGCGCGATTGGGTGTATCCCCCATTGTAATACTGTTCGTATTGGGCCTTGTGTTCCTAATTGGTGTGAATGCCAAGGGTGACGCAAGATAGGCAAGGTTTTGCACTTGGTTTAGAAATGATTGGCCTTCAACCGCTTCCTTGTTAGGGTTTGTCTAAAGGAATGCGTTTATGATTTTCAGATTTCTAATCCTATCCAGCCTGATCTGGCTATCCGCCTGTTCAAATTATGATCCTGAATTGGTGGCCCGTCTAAGTACGAAAGAAGCCAAACATTTGTTTGGCGCAGTTGAACGCGGATCAGAACAGCGTCCCGCCCCCTATGGTAGTTATGCCAAAGGATGCGTTGCTGGGGCCGAACAACTGGCAGAAACTGGACCAACATGGCAGGCGATGCGATTGTCGCGCAATCGCAACTGGGGGCACCCAAACGCGATTGATTTCATCCAAGACCTCTCTGCCAAGGCGGCACTGCAATCAGGATGGGACGGTTTGTATATTGGCGATATCTCTCAACCGCGTGGCGGTCCGATGTTAACGGGCCATGCAAGCCATCAGATTGGGTTGGATATCGACATCTGGATGCGCCCTGCCGACGATCTGGCACTCAGCACGAAACAACGCGAGGAGATATCATCCATTTCAATGCGCCGTGCGAATGGTGCCTACGTTAACGATCAGTGGACCAAACAGCACCACAACATCATCAAAGCAGCCGCATCCGATCCGCGCACCGCCCGCATCTTTGTTTTCCCAGGGGCCAAGGTTCAAATGTGCAAAGATGAAAATGGGGATCGGGCATGGTTGAATAAGGTGCGTCCTTGGTGGGGACACCATTATCATTTTCATGTACGCCTTTCCTGTCCAGTGGGCGCAACAAATTGCAAAAATCAGGCGCCACCACCGCCAGGTGATGGATGTAAGGATGCAGAACGTTGGGTCCGTGATATTTTGAACCCGCCACCCACAAATCCCAATGCGCCCAAACCGAAACCAAAGCCGCCCCTAACATTGGCGCGACTACCACAGAAATGTGTTGGAGTTTTACGGTCGAACTAAGTGGGCTTGTCATTTTATCCAAGTGACTTTAAATGCGTCTCGTTTCCGAGTGGGAACCGAGTCTCCGAACACCTTCGATAAAAACGGATAAAGCTATGACAAAACTTCTTCCTGGCGTAATCGCCATGGCCACGATTGTGGTCGCCTCAAATATCCTTGTTCAATTTTTGCTATTGGATGGTCTTCTCACATGGGGTGCGTTTACCTATCCATTTGCCTTTTTGGTCACTGACCTGATGAACCGTGTTTACGGACCAGCTGCAGCGCGCCGTGTTGTATTTGTCGGCTTTGTAACGGGTATCATTTGTTCCTTGATCGGTAGCCAGATCATGTTTGAAAGCGAATACGGCCCCTATGCTGCCGTTGCGTTTCGCGTTGCAATTGGGTCAGGGATCGCATTCCTGACCGCGCAACTGGTGGACGTTGCCATCTTTGACCGTTTGCGTAGCGGTGCGTGGTGGCGTGCTCCATTGGCATCAACTGTAATTGGATCTGCGCTGGACACTGCGATCTTTTTCACCATCGCATTTTCAGCATCCGTTCCGTTTTTCAGCAAAGCTCATAATGCAGAAATCAGCTGGGCATGGGATAGCGCGCCATTGTTGTTGTTCGGCGGTGATGCACCCCTATGGGTATCATTGGCGATTGCCGATTGGGGCGTGAAACTGTTGCTGGCGTTGATTGCGTTGGTCCCGTTCCGTGTCTTGGTCGCACGTTTGCAAGCAAATACAACATCTGTTGCGAATTAAAACATTTTGACTTTTCTGGAAACTGTGGCACCATCACTAGTATTGAAACATAGTGAAAGGAGGTGGTCCAGTGTCTAGAGAGGTATTGGAGAGAGGTGTCGGAACAGTTTGGGAGGTCCTTGACTAAGGCAACCCTTGGTCATTGACCAAACGAATTGGTGAAGCCTAACCGGCCCACCTCCGAAATTCTCGAGGGTCGTCCGCAACGGGCGGCCCTTATCAGTTGGCGATATGATAACTATAAACGATAATATCAGCATTCAAGATTGGGAAATCACCGAACAATTCGTGCGCGCGTCAGGTCCGGGTGGACAGAACGTAAACAAGGTTTCGACAAAAGTGTCCCTGCGCTTTGAGGCAGACCGTTCCCCGAATTTGAGTGCTGCAGTAAAGGCCCGATTAAAGAAAATCGCAGGCACCAAATGGACAGTGGACGGCGCAATCATCATCCAATGTGATGAAACACGAAGTCAAATCCGCAACCGAGAGATCGCGCAAGATCGCCTAAAGGATTTGATAAAGAAAGCCTTGGTCGTTCCCAAACGGCGGCGCCCGACGAAACCAAGCCGTGGAGCAATAGAACGGCGGTTAAAGTCCAAGAAAATACGGGCAGAGGTAAAGTCACTGCGTTCTGGGAAAATTGAATGAGGGGGTTTCAAATGCTGGTTAGGGTCGCAGTCGTAATTTCACTTCTCTGTTCTGTCGCCGATGCGCAAGAAGCAGGGCAAAAAGCACGATTGGCTTACCAACATTTTTATTGTCATCATATCATCCCACTCATGGCAGATGCAGATAGTGCAAAACTATTGGAGCAGCACGAAAACCATGTTTGGGCCGGCATCAGAGAAGCCCGCAAAATGATGACCGAGATCGAAAAGTTCAAAAGTGCAAACCAAGAAGATTGGTTGGAACACGCACCCGCAAATTGGGGATATTATTTGAATGCGGGTCCCAGTGAGGATTTTGTCATTGGGATGCTTTATGAACAAGTGAGGGGTGTCGTAGAACGACAAATCCTTCAGGAAGAAGATGGCCGCTATATATCGAATACGACGCTTTACCAAGAAAGTGCCCGAGCAAGCTATTACGAAAAAGGGTGCAAGGATTTGAAATGACAGGACAAGGATTGGATCACTACCAAAAGTTGGACGTTGATAAGCAGGACAATGATGATGCCCTGCGCGCGGTTTATGACGAATGGGCCAAGGAATACGATCACGATAACGATGCAACATTGGGCACAATATCCCAGCCAAAATGAACAAGTGAGGGGTGTCGTAGAACGGCAAATCCTTCAGGAAGAACATGGCCGCTATATTTCGAATATAGCGCTTTATCAGGAAAATGCCCGAGCAAGCTATGATGAAAATGGGTGCAAGGATTTGAAATGACAGGAAAAGGATTGGATCACTACCAAAAATTGGACGTTGATAAGCCGGAAAATGATGATGCCCTGCGCGTGATTTATGACGAATGGGCCAAGGAATACGATCACGATAACGACGCAACATTGGGCACAATATCCCAGCCAAAGACCGTTGAAATTCTCTCTGCAGTTCTTGAAAAACACGCCAAGATCTTTGACGCGGGATGCGGAACTGGGCTCGTCGGAGCAGAATTGGCAAAACGCGGATATGATGCGTTCGACGGTGTCGATCTATCGGCCGAAATGCTGCGACACGCAAAAACACGCGGGTACACAAAGCTTTTTCAATATAGTTTGAATGATCCACTACCCATATCAGATGGTGCATACGATGCGATCATCAGTGCAGGCCTATTCACACATGGACACGTCAAAACCCATGCTATTCGTGAATTGATTAGAATCACAAAATCAGGTGGTTACCTATGTTTTACCATCAATGAGGGCGTTTATCACAGCCAAGGGTTTGATAAGGAAATCCAAAGCATCACTGATGATAAGCTGTGGTATATCAAAAAATTGGAAAAAGAAGCCTATATGACCAAGGAACAGGTGCAGGCCTACTATTGCCTTGCGCAGGTTCGTTAAGTGCTATTTGGCGTGCGTTTTTACCAACATCTCGATCTGTTGTGCAGGCATCGCGCCTGATTTACGAAACACCTCTTTCCCGTCGCGATAACCAATCAACGTCGGGATACCGCGAATGCCCAATTTCGTTGCGACGGTTTGATATTGCTCAGTATTCAGTTTGGCCAATCGTGCCTTACCTGATAATTTTGATGCAGCCTTTTCAAACTCTGGTGTCATCGTTTTGCATGGCCCGCACCAAGGAGCCCAAAAATCAACGACAAGCAAAGCGTCATCAAGATTCTTTGCCTTTTTAAATATCTTTGGCGATAACTCAGACACTTTGGATGGCATCAAACCTGCGCCGCAACTGGCACATTTTGGACCCTGATACACCTTATCTTTGGGAACACGGTTCCCTTGTCCGCATTTCAGGCATGCAAGCTTGATATAATCCATAGGTGTCGTCCCAGATACACTATGCGAATATCCATAGGATGTTTCACGCAAGCTTACAAA
>JAAEZW010000204.1 GCA_018222665.1 Paracoccaceae bacterium | reverse complement strand
ATGAGGAACATGTATTTGGCCATGGCGGCGTTCAGGCAGAGGCCGAAAAATTGGGTGTGGATTTGCTCGCAGAAGTGCCGCTGGATCTGAACATTCGCCTTGCCGCAGACAGCGGTGCACCAATTGTGGTGTCAAACCCATCCCATCCCCAATCCCAAGTGTTCCGCGACATCGCGCGAAAACTGATTGAACGGGGACAAGCCTGATGCAAGACCTGATCTTTCCTCCCTTGATGACGGGCATGGCCGTCGAAGGACGCGACAGCGATCCCTTTTATACGGCCATTGCGCAGGCCACATTGGGGGTGGATGCAGGGTTAATCGTCTATAATTTAGAAGCAGATCGCGCACGCGCGACATTGGTCTTGGCGCCCGATGTGGCGCTGACACAGGCGATGGCGATGTTGCCAGTGGCAGGCATTGGGTTTCAAAATGCGCTTGGCGCACTTGCCCCGCCCGAGGTGGCCGTGCATCTGGAATGGAACGGCCGCATACGTGTCAACGGCGCAAAATGCGGTGGGTTCCAAATCGCGGCCAGTACGACCAATGCAGATCAACAACCCGATTGGTTGTGTATTGGACTGGATCTTCCATTATGGCCCGCACATGAAGAAATGGGGGAAACCCCTGATGAAACCGCGCTTTACGCCGAAGGATGCGCCGAGGTTGATGCCGCAAACCTGATCGAAGCATGGGCACGCCACACCCTAAATTGGATCACACGCTGGGACGGCGAAGGGGTGAAGCCCGTGCATGATGAATGGCGCGGATTGGTGCATGGCATGGGCGAGGACATCAACATCGACGGACAGATTGGCACATTCCTTGGGGTTGATGAAAATTTCGGCCTACTGTTGCGCACAGGTGATGAAACAACATTGATCCCTCTAACAAAGTTACTAAAGGACTAAGATCATGAAATTGGCCCGAGCGATCCATTTTGATGAAAGCGACACCCGCGTTTATGCAAATTCCGCGCGCACGGGCGAATGGTGTATTTCGGGTGGTTTTGAATTTTCAAACTGGGGTGAAGGCGACCTGAGCGGAAAAGCACGCCAAGCGTTTTCCAACGGTTGGTTGGGATTGGAAACCTTTGGGCGCGTGACATTTGTGGCGGTGACCCAGATCGAAGAAAGTGAAATCAATCACTTAACCGATATCTTGTCCGAGCATTTCGTAACATACTACGGCGCCCCGAACATCGAAGCCGCCCGCCCCGTTGCATCCGAGGAAATTCGTCAGATGCAAGAATTATGTGATGATCACGATCCTAACACCTTGCTTACCGTTGCGCGTGAATTATCCGACGGCGGCGTGCACGAAGCCTACCGCGTGATTGACACACCCGAGGCAGATTTGGGTCAGTTCGCCATTCACGGATCGCTTGATGAATGACCTTTGGAACGGCATCCAGCAGGCCATTTCGCTAACGCTCACGCTGGATGCAGATTTGGTGGAAATTTCGCTTCGCTCTTTGCGGGTCACTTTAAGTGCATTGTTTGTCTCCTGCCTGATTGCATTGCCTTTGGCGGCGATTTTAGCGGTGCGGCGGTTTAAATATCGCCGATTGATCATTTCAACACTAAACGCGCTGATGGGATTGCCCCCTGTCGTTGTGGGGTTGATTGTTTATATTTTACTGTCCCGCTCTGGTCCCTTTGGTGTTTTAGGATTGCTCTTTACCACCCACGCGATGGTGATTGCGCAGGTGATCATTATCACGCCCCTCATCACATCGATTGCGCATCAATCCTTGCGCGAGTTGTGGTCGGAATATCATGATCTTCTGATTTCTATGAACACCTCGAAATGGCAGCGCATCAAAACATTGTTGTGGGACGGACGGCGCGCGTTGATGACAGCCTCGCTTGCGGGGTTTGGACGCGCAATTGGCGAAGTTGGTGCAATCATGATTGTTGGGGGCAATATTGATCATGCAACCCGCGTCTTAACCACCGCGATATCGCTGGAAACGTCCAAGGGGGATTTTGCATTGGCGCTGGCCTTGGGGTTTGTGCTGATCACCTTGGCCTTGGCCGTGAATTTCACAACTCACTGGCTTGGGCGAACAGAACGAGAGGGGCGTTGGTGATGTTTCCCATGACTGCATGCGACCTGTCGGTGAAAGTTCGGCAAAAACATATTATTGGTCCGATCAACCTTACCATCAATGAAGGCGGGATAACCGTTTTGATGGGACCAAATGGGGCAGGCAAAACAACCCTGATTAAGGCGCTGCATGGCATCATCCGACTGGCCAATGGACAGGTGACATTTGCGACACCTGCAAAAACGGCACAAGAACAACAAAGCTTTGTGTTTCAATCGCCCATAATGTTGCGGCGCAGTGTTTTGGAAAATCTGGCCTATCCGTTAATGATCAACGGCCAGGATAAACAGAGCGCAATGGAACGTGCGCGAACCTGGGCAACAAAGATCGGGCTTAGCGCCCATATGGATCGCCCTGCCCCATTTTTATCGGGCGGCGAAAAACAGAAAATCGCACTTGCGCGTGCATTGATCACATCCCCTAAATTGCTGTTTTTGGATGAACCCACAGCCTCCCTTGATGGGGCGGCGACCGTCGAGATTGAAGCCCTGTTGAGCGAGGCGCAATCCACAGGCACCACGATCATCATGTCAACACATAACATCGGTCAGGCCCGCCGCATGGCAAACCGCGTTCTGTTTATGAAAGACGGTCAAATCGATGCCCATAGTGCGGCCAATGCATTCTTTGACACGCCGCCCACGGAAGCGGCCCAAAAATTTATCGCAGGAGATATCGTAGTATGATCCGTATCCTAATTATGCTGATCACAGTTATATTTGCCACACATTCCCATGCCGATATGATGCGGATGGCCGTAACGACATCGTTTAATAATTCGGGACTTAGCGAAAAATTATTGCCGGCAATTCAATCGGATCTGGGGCTTGAAGTGCAACTTTTGATCGTGGGAACGGGTCAGGCCATCCGATTGGGAGAGGCAGGCGATGTTGATGCTATTTTGGTACACTCCCAAAAAGCGGAAGAGGCCTTTGTCGCCGCTGGTTACGGCACCCACCGTCGTGAATTCATGTATAATGATTTTGTCGTAATCGGCCCTGCGGATGATCCCGCGAACATCCATGATGCAAACTCTGCCGCTGAGGCCCTTCGCGCGATTGCAACCTCTCAATCTCTGTTTGTAAGTCGTGGCGACGACAGTGGAACCCACAAAAAGGAACGTTCGCTTTGGTCCTCTGCAGGGATCAAGGATGCGGATTTGGGTTCCTGGTATCGCGCGGTGGGTGCGGGTATGGGCGCATCCCTGAATACGGCAGCGGGCATGGGGGCTTATATCCTGTCTGATCGCGCAAGTTGGTTGAATTTCAAAAACAAAACTGGACTGGGCATCCAGTTTTCTGGCGATCCTGTCCTGTTCAATCAATACGCCTATTTACCTGTTAACCCCCAACGCCACGCCCACGTAAAACATGATTTAGCGGTCAAATTGGAAACATGGCTGACATCACAACGCGCAGCAGAGATCATCAACGCCTATACCATCGACAATCAAACCCTGTTCACATTCAATGCCAAGTGAGGCAAGAAAAACGGGGCCAGGGCGAATGTCGTGCACACTAGGGTAGCATGAATGCAGGATGGGTGTTCAGCCCATCAAGATGGAACCCCCATCACAGGGGAGATAGGCAATCCGTTCGCCTGTGTCCCCGCGCAAATATTCCAGTACATTTGTGCCGGACCAAATTTTTATCTTTTCCCCAGAATGCATCGCGCCCTGCCCCACCGCTGTGCCTGTGTACTCATCTTGATAGGTATAAAATACACGTCCCTTGCGCCCATCTTCACACATGACATCAGCCTGTCCTAACCCGAATGCATTGCGCGACATCCAGGTTCCTTTACACATCAGACCCATTGATGTTGTTCCGCTAAATGTCCCTTCACCCCGCCCAAAGGCACGCCCGTTAAACCAAACACCCTCATCCCCGATGCAGGCAACAACACGGACACAATTTGCATCATCCGCTGTCATTGGACAGTGGGTTGCAGATTGTGCTGAGAGATTTTGGGGAAACACCAACAGCGTAAACAGCATCGTTGCGGGAAACAAATTGTTCATAAAAATTCCTAATCAAAAAATCATTTTTAAACGCGCAGCAGTTCTGCCAACACGAAAAGATTAGGACATTTTGGAAATATTCGTCGATATACAAATTTGTAAGTGATCCGATTTTCGGCGCCGCCCGTATCTGTTACAGGTTCATCGCTAAAAATAGATGCAAAGGTCGCCACGGTTAGCGGCCAGAGAACACAAGGCTCCTTTTTGTTGGCTACGAAACTTCTGGCTTAAATGTGTTCTCTGACGGGCGATGAGCCGTTGTATTCAAAGATCGCATTCGCCCGTCACTCTTCTTCATTCATGCGACACAAATCAAAAAAGCCCCCGCAAAATCGGAGGCTTCTCTGAGCGTGCGTCATAGACAGGGAGGTATTATGAC
>JAAEZW010000203.1 GCA_018222665.1 Paracoccaceae bacterium | reverse complement strand
TGTTGCAGGCCGCGGAATTGGCATCGGACAAAGATGGGGCAGGGGCCGCCGCCAAGCTTGAGGCCGCAGCCGTCAGTGGTGATCTGGATCAGATGTACCGTGATATCCTTAATTTCAAACGTTTGACAGTTGCCGAAAGCGGGATTGACGCAGGCGAACGCCGGATGGGGTTTGAACAACTGGCAACACCGGGCAACCCACTGCGTCTATTGGCCGAAGAACAATTGGCACTGCTTGATCTGGCAGCAGGTGACAATGCAGCGGCAGTAAACCGCCTGTCCATGATCCTAGAGGATGCAGAGCTCACTCAAGGCTTGCGTCAACGTGCAGGACAGTTGATGATTGCCATGGGGCAGGACCCAAACGGGCAATAGCACCCCATAAATAGGGAACAGGGGGAATGATGTTTCGTGTCGTCGCCACATTGACAGTTTGTGCCATCGCTCTTGCAGGGTGTGAGCAGCCACAGCCCGTCATGCCAGGAAAGCGTGAAGCCGTTGATACCCTGATCCAAGATGCGCCAGCACGCGCAGAAATCGTTAATAAATCCGTGGCTTTTCGTGCCCCCAGTATGAGCATAAATGCAAATTGGACCCAAGGACACGGAACCGCACGCACGCGCACAATCCATCCCACATTGGGCGCAAATCCCCAGTTGATTTGGAGCGTTCCGATTGGCGTTGGTGATGGACAACGCACGCGGATCACGGCCGATCCTGTTGTGGCCGACGGGCGCATTTTTACCGTTGATGCCGAAGCCCGCCTAAGCGCGCATGCCACATCAGGTGCAGCACTTTGGTCCATCGACCTAACACCACAGGGTGAGGGCAAGGGCGAGGCGACAGGCGCAGGCATCGCCTATGGCAATGGGACATTGTTTGTAACAACCGCCTATGGCGTGTTGCATGCGATCAACCCAACCACTGGCGCAATCCGTTGGGCACAATCTCTGCGCGGTGCGGGAAACACGCGCCCCACCTATTATGATGGCTTGGTCTATGTCATCAGCTCGGATCGCACCGCATGGGCGATCGAGGCCGATAATGGCCGTATAAGATGGCAAATTGATGGTGTGGATGATGTGAACAACCGCATCGGATCAACCTCCCCCGCCGTTTCCGATAAATTTGCCCTTTTCGGCTTTGGCTCGGGCGAGGTGCAGGCCGTGTTCCGCAATGGCGGATTGGTTTACTGGAACTCATCCCTTAAGGGCGCGCGCGCAGGACGGGCAGAAGGCACCGTTGTTGATTTGGGCGCAAGCCCCGTGATTGCAGGATCGCGTGTTTACGCGGCAGGCGCATCGGGGCGCATGGTGGCCATGTCACTTGGTGATGGTGAACGCATTTGGACCAACAATCAGGGTGTGCGTGGTCAACTATGGCCTGCGGGCGATGCAATTTTCGCCCTGAATGATATGAACCAATTGATCCGTGTGGATGCATCCAATGGCGAAACGCTTTGGGCAGTTGATTTGCCGAATTTCCGTAAAATCAGTCCGCGACGCGGTGCAGAAATCGTTGCGCACTATGGTCCCGTTCTGGCGGGTGGGCGTATTTTGGTTGCGTCAAACGATGGTTTGTTACGTCAATTTGATCCAACAAACGGCGCGTTGATTGCCCAAACAGCGGTACCAGGTGGGGCCACAACGCATCCTGTCATCGCGGGTGGGGTTTTGTACCTTGTTTCAGGGGACGGACAATTGCACGCTTTTCGTTGATGAAAAAGTGGTGTATGCGGGGCTCTCAATCGACTTTAGGTTCTGAACATGAGCTTTTCTTTGGCCATTGTTGGCCGCCCCAATGTGGGCAAATCCACCTTATTTAACCGTCTTGTTGGAAAACGGTTGGCGCTTGTTGATGATCAACCGGGCGTGACCCGTGACATGCGCGAAGGAGAAGCACGCCTTGGGGATCTGCGGTTCACCGTAATTGATACCGCTGGGCTTGAGGACGCAACAGACGACAGTTTGCAGGGCCGTATGCGCCGTTTGACAGAACGCGCGGTTGATATGGCGGATATCTGTTTGTTCATGATTGACGCCCGTGTTGGCGTGACACCTGTCGATGAAATTTTTGCAGAGATCCTGCGCAAACGGGCAAAACACGTCTTTTTGGCCGCGAATAAGGGCGAGGGTGCCGCCGCAGATGCAGGCGTGTTAGAGGCGTGGAACCTTGGCCTTGGCGAACCCTTGCGCATATCGGCCGAACATGGGGAAGGCATGGGGGATTTATTGGCAGCCCTAATGCCCATTGCCGATGAATTTAAAATGCGGGCCGAGGCCGAAGCGGCGGAGGCCGAAATCGACATCATCGGGGAAATTTCCGAAGATGACGAATATGAATATCAAATGCCAACAAACGCCAAACCGCTACAGGTTGCGGTTGTTGGTCGCCCCAATGCGGGAAAATCCACGCTGATCAACAAAATTTTGGGCGAAGATCGTTTGTTAACAGGCCCCGAGGCGGGGATCACCCGCGATGCCATTTCATTGAAAATGGATTGGGGTGGCGTGCCCATGCGCATCTTTGACACCGCTGGCATGCGCAAAAAGGCCAAGGTACAGGACAAGGTTGAAAAACTCTCGGTCTCTGATGGTTTGCGTGCGGTGAAATTTGCCGAAGTGGTTGTTGTGCTGCTGGATGCGGCGATCCCCTTTGAAACGCAGGATTTGCGCATTGCGGATCTGGCCGCACGAGAGGGGCGCGCGGTGGTTGTTGCAGTGAACAAATGGGATATTGAAGATGAAAAGCAGGAAAAGCTGCGTGATCTGAAAGAGGCCTTTGAACGCCTATTGCCCCAGTTGCGCGGTGCCCCCCTGATCACCGTATCGGCACGTACGGGCCGCGGTTTGGATCGGCTTCAGGCGGCGATCATGCGGGCGCATGAAATTTGGAACCGTCGCATCCCAACGGCGCAGTTGAACCGTTGGTTGGCGGGGATGGTTGAAATGCACCCACCCCCCGCACCCGCAGGGCGCCGTATCAAATTGCGTTACATTACACAGGCCAAATCACGCCCCCCTGGATTTGTGGTGATGTGTTCACGCCCCGATAAATTGCCCGAAAGCTATAACCGCTATTTGGTAAACGGGTTGCGCGAAAGCTTTGATTTGCCGGGAACACCCATCCGCCTGACCATGCGCGGGCAGGGGGATCAAAACCCCTATAAGGATAAGAAAAAGGCAGCCCCGTCACGCCTGCGCAAGCATTTGGAAGGCAAGCGCTCGACCTGAGTGGTTTCGGCGTTTTGTGGGCAAATCCCAATTTCGATTGTGTCTCAACAGTCCTACACGCCCGTGGGCGGTTAACAGGGCTAAGGCAACGAAGCCCCGCACTGTTTTGCCGAAGGCAAGCCTACGGCGCCACCTTGGGCAGCTTGGGGATATATTCCTGCGCGTCAGTGATGCGATCAAAATCCAGTCGTTTGGGTATAAGCCTTCGCTTGCACTTAGACCGCGCATGAACTGGGCATGCAAGATCAAAATGTGATCGTAATCACCCTTCAAACGCTAGATTTTTCACCAAGATTGGTGTTATCTATGCCAACTCACCCTCGGCAGTGATCTGCGTTTTTCCGCCCAGATAACCGTGCAAGACGGCGGGCAGTGCGACGGATCCATCAGGTTGCTGACCATTTTCCAAAACGGCGATCAGACAGCGTCCCACGGCCAAGCCTGATCCGTTCAGCGTATGAACAAATTCGGGTTTGCCGCCTGCCTCTGGCTTGAAACGGGCGTTCATACGGCGCGCCTGAAAATCACCACAGACAGACACGGATGAAATTTCGCGATAGGTGTTTTGGCCGGGCAACCAAACCTCGATATCATGCGTGCGCCGTGCGCCTGCGCCCATGTCGCCTGTGCACAAAACAACCGTGCGATAGGGCAGGCCTAGTTTTTCCAAAATCGCCTGTGCGCAGCCTGTCATACGGTCCAATTCAGCGCGGGAATGATCGGGATGCGTGATGCTGACCATTTCCACCTTTTCAAACTGGTGCTGACGCAACATGCCCGCAGTGTCGCGGCCCGCTGATCCCGCCTCGGAACGGAAACATTGGGTATGCGCCGTCATGCGGATGGGCAAATCGGCCTCTTCCAACACATCGCCTGCGACGGTGTTTGTTAGGGTCACTTCGGATGTGGGGATCAACCACCACCCGTTTGTGGTTTGATAGCTGTCTTCGGTGAATTTCGGCAATTGTCCTGTGCCAAACATCGCCTCATCCCGCACCAAAACGGGGGTCATTGTTTCGGTGAGCCCATGTTCATTCACATGCGTGTCCAACATAAACTGCCCCAAGGCACGGTGAAGCCGCGCCATCGCGCCGCGCAAAACCACAAAGCGCGAACCAGAGAGTTTCGCCGCCGTTTCAAAATCCAATCCGCGTGCGGCAGGCAGGTCATAATGTTCCTTGGCGCCCGCGATTTCGGGCGGGGTGCCCCAGCGGTGGATTTCCACATTATCCGCCTCATCCGCGCCATCGGGAATATCGTCATGGGGCAGGTTGGGCAGACGGGCCAGCGCATCTGTCAAT
>JAAEZW010000202.1 GCA_018222665.1 Paracoccaceae bacterium | reverse complement strand
CGTTGGGTCCCTGTCGACGGGACGGGGAAAATACGCCCCCTTTGCGCGTGGATTGGCCGATCATCTGTTGTCTTTCATCCATGATGATAAGCTAAAGATCAAACACCTGATCCACCTGCGCGCAGAAATCTGTGCGCACACTTTGGTCGATGAGCTTGCCGCGTTTTCGGATCAGGACCATGTTGGTATCGTCAGTGTTATGAATCACACACCCGGTCAACGTCAGTTTTGCGATTTTGAAAAATACAAAACCTATATCATGGGCAAACGCGGCATTGATGAGGCGGCGTTTCAAACATTGGTCGATGTATCAATCAAGGCGCGGGATGAGTTTGGCGCCTCAAACGAAAACGCCGCCTGCGTGGCCGCCGCACAGTTGGGGGCCGTTATGGCCAGTCATGATGACACCACGGTGGAACACGTTGAAAATTCCGCAAGCCGCGGCATGAGGCTTGCCGAGTTCCCCACAACGGTTGAGGCCGCGCACGCCTGCCGTGAACGCGGCATTACGATTATGATGGGGGCCCCCAATTTGATGCGCGGTGGATCGCATTCAGGGAATGTTTCGGCGTTAGAATTGGCCCAGCAGGATTTATTGGATGTGATTTCATCGGATTATGTGCCTGCCGCCTTGCTACAATCGGCACTGATGTTGGCCAACCTGTGGGCGGATTTGCCACGCGCCATGCGCACCGTGTCAACGAACCCCGCCGCCGCCGCAGGATTGCAGGATCGGGGGCAGATTGCGATTGGACAACGCGCCGATGTTCTGTGTTACGAACCGATCGGTGACATGGGCGTGATCAGACGGGTGATCAGTGACGGGAAAATCGTCGCCTAGCCTGATCGCGTTCCAAAAAACCTGAAACGCCCAAGGCCTTTTCAACAAAAAAATTCCTGCCAGATCGGGCTAGGGGACTTGACGATCTACCAATTTAGGCAACATGTAAGGGTAGAAACCACTTTCATAAAAAGGGGGCCCTAAATGGCTTTTGAACTTCCTGATCTCCCATATTCACATGACGCGCTTGCCGATCTGGGCATGTCTCAAGAAACGCTTGAGTATCACCACGATCTTCACCACAAAGCCTATGTGGACAATGGCAACAAATTGATCGCTGGCACCGAGTGGGAAGGCAAATCAGTTGAAGACATCATCACTGGCACATATCAGGCTGGTGCAGTTGCACAAAACGGTATCTTTAACAACGCATCCCAACACTGGAACCACGTTCAGTTCTGGGAAATGATGGGCCCAACAGGCCGCGAGATGCCAGGTGAGTTGGAAAAAGCAATCGTTGAAAGCTTTGGCTCTGTTGATCAGTTCAAAGCAGACTTCTCAGCCGCAGGCGCAGGTCAATTTGGCTCTGGGTGGTGCTGGTTGGTCAAAGACACCGATGGCAGCCTAAAAGTGACAAAAACAGAAAACGGTGTGAACCCACTATGCTTTGGTCAATCAGCCTTGCTGGGCTGTGATGTTTGGGAACACTCATACTATATCGATTTCCGCAACAAACGCCCTGCTTATTTGACAAACTTCCTAGACAACTTGGTCAACTGGGAAAACGTCGCAAGCCGCATGTAATCCATGGGCGTTATATGATGATTAAGGTCGGACCCTGCAGGCAGTAATGTTTGCAGGGTTCTGTTGTTTTCGGGGGTGTTTAGAAGTTTGCAAATGCTTGCGTGGCGAATTCTAATTCCCCACCAATCGATAGATTGGCAAGCGCCGAGTGCCCCCGTGGACGGCGCTTTCTGCGCCATCCGCGGTCGGCTTGATATCTTGAATTTTCGTGGGTCTTAACTAACCGATGCATTAGCGCGGCTTAAATACGCGACTGCACCTGCGGCGTCCGCCTGCACAGTAAACAAATCCCGCAGGGATGCATCGGCAAAACCGCTAGTGATCATGTGATCCATCAGGGCGATCAGCGGGTCCCAATACCCCTCGACATTCATCAAAACGATGGGTTTGTTGTGCAATCCCAATTGTGACCATGTGAGCACCTCGAAAAATTCATCCATTGAACCCGCACCCCCGGGCATAACGACAATGGCATCCGCATTCATGAACATCACCTTTTTGCGCTCATGCATGTTTTCGGTCACCACATAGCGGGTCAGATCGGTTTTCCCAACCTCGGCCTTTACCAAATGGGTCGGGATAACGCCAAAGGTCTCTGCACCTGCGCCTTGGGCTGCACGGGCCGCTGTGCCCATCAATCCAATGTCACCCGCGCCATATACCAAACGCCATCCATTGTCCGCAATAGCCTGACCTAGGGCGGTTGCCTGTTCAACATATGCCGCGCGATCCCCAACGCGTGATCCGCAATAAACGCAAATTGACCGTGATCCCATGACCTAACCCCTTATGATGAAAGCTTCCTTTTGACCTTGTCTACTTTGGTTGCTATGAACGCTCAACTGGAAATAAAGTTTTTGACCACTGGGTCATACGGGGGACGAGGCATGAAACTATCACAGGGCCTATGGGCTGTGATCGCCGTTGTGGTTGCGGCAGGGCTGGGTGCGTATATCTGGATCTCGGGGCAGGGGACAGCGCCCGAGGAAGCCGCCGTTGTTGAACAGGCGGCCACCGCGGCACCCAAGGCGGAAACCGCCCCAGTTGTCGACACCGAAGAAGCCGCACATGCGCCCGCCTCAGAAGAAGAGCCTGCCGAGCCAGAAGCACCCGCTGTTGAAGAGGTGCAAGCGGCAGACGCAGAGGTTAAACAAAGCCCCGAAGTGGTTGACCTCCCCGTCATCCGCCGCCCCGTGATCGAAGTGGCGCGTGTTGACCCATCAGGCGAAGTGTTGCTCGCGGGTCAAGGCACCGCCAAGGCCGTGATCGAGGCATTGGTGGATGACGCCGTTGCGGCCAGTGGTGAAATCGGTGCGGATGAAAACTTTGTCCTGTTTTTTGACATCGAGCCCAGCGATCAACCACGCAGCATTTCACTGCGACGCGTTGATGGAAATGAATTTATCTATTCCGAACAAGAGGTGATTGTTGCATCAGGTCAGATCAAAGCCCCGATTGTGGTTGCAGTTGCCGAAGAGGCGCCTGAACCTGAAACAGTGCCAGCAGTAGAAGCCCCAAAGGCTGCACCTGAAACGACCACCGAAGATGTGACTGTTGCCGCTGTCGAAGACGCAAAGATCGAGGAAACCGAAGGCGACACTGTCGCGCGCATCAGCACTCAGAATGTGGATGAGACGACAGAAGAAAACGTTGAAACCACGCAAGCTGGCGTACCTGCCGAAGTTGTCAAAGCTCCTGAAACGGTAGAGGACACCGCAACCGCCGCCTTGCCAGAGGATACAGAATCCACGGTAACAATCGCTTTGGCCGATCAGGTCGACGCGGTAAAAGAGGTTCTTGAAAGCGCGACAGAGCAGGACGCAACGGCAGTTGAAAGCACAACAGAAGCGGTTACGGAAACGGCCACCGCAGTGGCATTAGACGCTGAAGAGGCTGCAGAAGCCGCCGTTGAAGATGCAGCCAAAGTTGAGATCGCCAAAGCGCCCGAACAGCCCGTCCAAGATGAAGAGGCACAGCAAGCAGAAACGCCAACGGTCATGATTGCGGATATCTCAGGCGTTAAGATCGTTTCCAAAGCCCCCGTAAGTGCGGAAAACCCCGAAATCTTCCTTGATACAATCAGCTATGATGACGAAGGGGCGCTGACACTCGCTGGACGAGGTGTGCCAAGCGGTCTCGTGCGGCTTTATCTTAACAACGCTGTGATTGGGGAAACAACAACCGATGCTCTGGGCGCGTGGAGTTATGATGCATCCGCGATTGAACCCGGTGTCTACACGCTGCGCGTTGATCAGTTGAACGCAGATGCGTCCGAGGTTTTGGCTCGTATGGAAACCCCGTTCAAACGCGAAGCGCGCTCAAAACTGCAAGAACAACTCTCTGCCGCGGAAAGCCCCGCTCGTATCAATGTGGTGACAGTGCAACCAGGCAATACCCTTTGGGGCATTTCGCGCGAACGCTATGGCCAGGGTATCCTTTATGTGCAGGTGTTTGAAGCAAACCGCGATAAAATCCGTGATCCGGATTTGATTTATCCAGGTCAGATATTCAATCTGCCTGATGATGCAGCAGCAGAACAATAAGGCGTAAATTTTCCTCGGGGCACTGGAACTTCGGTGCCGCGAGGGTTAACTGAGAGCTATTGATGAAATGAGGTCTCATGTCCGCCAAAGCCCAATCTGCAGCATCGCAGCAGCCAAACAAACCAACACCAAACGATAAATCCGCAGCGGATGAACGCCGTTCTGGCATGCGCACCATCATGCGTGTGGCGCCCTATTTGTGGCCCAAGGATCGCATTGACATTCGTCTGCGTGTGGTTGGATCATTGCTGTTTTTGATCCTGTCCAAGGCTTTGTCGATTTATTCCCCCTTCCTATATGGTGCGGCGGTTGATGCCCTGTCCGATGGGGGCATGCCACTCTTCGCGCTAGGGGCTGTTGGATTGATCGTGGCCTATGGGGGCGCGCGCATTATGCTGCGCGGGTTTGAACAG
>JAAEZW010000201.1 GCA_018222665.1 Paracoccaceae bacterium | reverse complement strand
GGGGTTCATGGGGTGGCTCCTGCATATTTATTACAAAATTGCACCAAAACGCAAAGGACCACAAGGTATTAGCGCAAGCATGCCCTTGCAAACCCCTCTCGCCTCGCTAGGTTATGGCTCAGATGCGGCAGGAACGAAAAGGTCACGTGGATTGAACCAATTTGATACATATGCATTTAGCAGTATGTGGTTTTGGGTTTTGCTGATCCTGATCTGGACGTTGATTACATCACGCGTGATGGGCTTGCCATATTATTATTGGAAGCTTGGCAAAAATGCGGATGCAGATGTTCAGGCACGGATGATGGATGCCACATTGCTGCAGGCGCAGGTGGCCCTGTCCTACTCCGAAATCCGCTATCCTAGTTTGACCATGGGGGCTGTGTCTTTTGTGATCGCGCTATGGGGGTTTTCGGGGTTTTTATATGATTATGAACTGTTGCAGGCCACTTTTTTGCTTTTCGTTCCGCTGCTAATTGTTGTGCCATTGCGCTTATGGCTTGCGCGGAAGCTGGACGGCGCGGAGTTCACGTATGAAACCTATTACGGTTTAATTACGCGCTATAGACGCCTGTGTATGATGGTGGCGGCCTTCACAATCTTTCTCAGTACTTTTTGGGGAATGATCTATAACCTTGCACATGCAAATATTTTGACCTAACTCACGCAGGCTAAACATTCAGGACAGGTTATGAGCACGCAACACATTAAAATGGGCGGTGCGCCTGAAGGGTTTGATGCCCAATTGGTTCTGCGCGAATTACATGCGCATGGGCAACCCGTGGTGCATATTGCGCGGGACGATAAACGCATGTCCGCCATGGCCGAGGCATTGGCGTTTTTTGCCCCTGATGTGCCCGTGATCAAATTTCCCGCATGGGATTGTTTGCCCTATGATCGCGTGTCCCCGAATGTGGATGTCGCAGCCGCGCGTATGGCGACATTGGCCGCATTGGTCCATAACATGCCAAAAGGCTTTGTTCTACTGACAACGATGAATGCCGCCACGCAACGCATCCCTGCGCGTCACGTTTTGAAAGAGGCCGCTTTTCGCGCCGAGGTCGGGCAGCGTGTGGATGAGGCTGCATTGCGTAATTTCCTTGTGCGGATGGGGTTTACCCAGGCACCGACAGTGATGGAGCCGGGCGATTATGCCATTCGCGGCGGGATCATTGACATTTTCCCACCGGGTCACGCATTGCCTGTGCGCTTAGATTTATTTGGCGATGTTTTGGATGGGGCGCGGCGCTTTGAAGTGGCCACACAGCGCACGACAGAAAAGCTTGAGCTGATCGAACTCGCCCCTGTGTCTGAGGTTATTTTGGATGATGTGGCCATTCGTCGGTTTCGTCAAAATTACAGGATCGAATTTGGCGCGGCGCGCACCGATGACCCTCTTTATGAATCTGTCAGCGCGGGGTGCAAACATCAGGGCGTGGAACATTGGTTGCCGTTTTTTCACAACGGACTTGAAACCCTGTTTGATTATCTGCCCAAAGCGACCATCACCGTTGATGATCAGGTTACTGCCGCGCGGCTTTCGCGCTGGGACACCATCGTTGATCAATACGAAACGCGAAAAATTGCGATGGATCAAAAATCGCGTATTGATACGGTTTATAAACCCATTTCGCCTGAATTGCTCTATATGGAGGACGCGGCGTTTACCACGGCGCTTAACGGGCATCGGGTGGTCGAGTTTCACCCCCTTGCACAGGCCTCTGGCCCAGGTGTTGTGGACGCAGGTGGGCGCATTGGACGCAATTTTTCGCCCGAGCGTCAATTGGAAAACGTCAGCCTTTTTGGCGCCTTAGCGGATTATGTTAAAAAAAAATCAGAAACGGCACCTGTTGTCATTGCAAGCTATTCTGAAGGCGCGCGTGAACGTCTGACAGGATTGATCGAGGATGAAGGGATTGGCGAGGTGATCGCAATCCAAAACGGCACCCGCATCGGCAAACGTGGCATCCATCTGGCGGTTTGGGGGTTAGAGGCGGGATTTGAAACGCCTGAACTGACCGTCATTTCCGAACAGGATGTTTTGGGTGATCGCCTGATCCGTCAGCCGAAGAAACGCCGCAAGGCCGAAAATTTCCTGACTGAGGTTCAAAGCCTGTCGCCCGGTGATTTAGTTGTGCATGTGGATCACGGTGTCGGTCGTTTTCATGGGTTAGAGGTGGTAACTGCCGCAGGGGCCGCGCATGAATGTTTGCTGTTGGAATATGCGGAAAAATCACGCTTGTATCTGCCCGTTGAAAATATTGAATTGTTGACCCGCTATGGCCACGAAGAAGGGCTGCTTGATCGTTTGGGCGGCGGGGCATGGCAGGCGAAAAAGGCCAAGTTGAAAGAGCGCATTCGCGAAATGGCCGATCGTCTGATCCGCGTCGCGGCAGAACGCGCATTGCGGCGTGCCCCGATTATGTCGCCTCCTGATGGGATGTGGGATGCGTTTTCCGCACGCTTCCCCTATCAGGAAACAGATGATCAATTACGTGCCATAGAAGATGTAATTGCCGATCTGGATGCGGGTAATCCCATGGATCGCCTGATTTGTGGGGATGTGGGCTTTGGTAAAACCGAGGTCGCGATGCGCGCGTCCTTTGTTGCGGCGATGTCAGGCCGTCAGGTTGCCGTGATCGCACCCACAACGCTGCTTGCACGCCAACATGCGCAAAGTTTTCAGGAACGCTTCCGTGGTTTTCCCATCCGCGTGCGCCAACTGTCCCGCTTTGTCTCGAGCAAAGAGGCAAGCCTGACACGTCAAGGATTAGCAGATGGCACCATTGATATTGTTGTTGGAACCCACGCTGTTTTGGCCAAAACCGTTAAAATCGCAAACCTTGGGCTGTTGATCATTGATGAAGAACAGCGTTTCGGTGTGCAGCATAAGGAACGTTTAAAACAGCTGCGTAGTGACATTCACGTATTGACCCTTTCTGCCACACCCATCCCGCGGACATTGCAATTGTCGCTGACTGGGGTGCGGGATCTGTCCATAATCGGCACGCCCCCTGTGGATCGCTTGGCCATCCGTACCTTTGTTAGTGAATTTGACCCAATCTCGATCCGCGAGGCTTTGTTGCGCGAACATTATCGGGGTGGGCAATCCTTCTATGTAGTGCCGCGGATCAAGGATTTGCCAGAGGTCGAAGCATTCCTAAAGGAGCAACTGCCAGAACTCTCCTATGTTGTGGCCCATGGTCAAATGGCAGCGGGCCAATTGGATGACCGGATGAACGCGTTTTATGACGGGAAATACGATATCCTGCTGGCCACAACGATTGTCGAAAGTGGCTTAGACATTCCAACCGCCAACACAATGGTGGTGCATCGCGCCGATATGTTTGGTTTGGCGCAGCTTTATCAAATTCGCGGACGGGTGGGCCGATCCAAGGTACGCGCCTACGCCTATCTGACGACAAAACCGCGGATGAAATTGACGCAAACGGCGGAAAAACGTCTGCGTGTGTTGGGATCGCTTGATACGCTTGGGGCGGGCTTTACCCTTGCTAGTCAGGATTTGGATATTCGTGGTGCTGGAAACCTATTGGGAGAAGAGCAATCAGGCCACATGCGCGATGTGGGCTATGAGCTTTACCAATCCATGTTGGAAGAGGCGATTGCCAAAATCAAATCGGGCGAATTGGAAGGATTGTCGGCGGCGGATGATCAATGGGCCCCACAGATCAATTTGGGCGTCCCTGTCCTGATCCCCGAGGATTATGTGCCGGATTTGGACGTGCGATTGGGGTTATATCGTCGTTTGTCGGGGCTCGGCACCAAGGTCGAACTCGAAGGATTTGCCGCCGAATTGATCGACCGATTTGGCAAACTGCCTCGTGAAGTGAATACACTGCTGTTGGTAGTGCGGATCAAATCCATGTGTAAACGGGCAGGGATCGCCAAATTGGATGGTGGGCCAAGGGGCGCGACCATTCAATTCCACAACGACAAATTCGCATCCCCCCAAGGATTGGTCGAGTTTATTCAAGATCAAAAGGGATTGGCCAAAATCAAGGATAACAAAATCGTTGTGCGCCGCGATTGGGCCAAAGAGTCCGATAAAATCAAAGGTGCCTATGCCATTGCGCGTGATCTGGCGGTGAAGGTGAAAGAAAGCAAATCCCAATAAAAGGGTTAAATTAGGGTTTGGTTAACTTATATAGTTTAATCAAATTTTATGAAGATCAACTGTGTGCTCATTGGTCTTACATTATGTGTTGCCAGATGTAGTGGCGGTGGCGGATCAGGCGCGGCAGTTAGCATATCTGTGGAAACACCTGCACCCATCGCATTTTCAAGCGGTACAACGGTTCTGAGCGAAGATAAGGTGCATGTTTCAGTCGACGGGGTGCTGCGGACACTTGCTGTGCCAGATTGGCAAAATAATCTGGTGCCGCTTCTTCAACAACGCGCATGGGATTACCGTGTGTTTTCGGTCAGACGACGTTTCACGTAGGTGGTCACATGGTCAATCATTGGGTCCATGTGTGGCTCTTCAAAGAAGTGGCCAGCGCCATCCATTTCCGTATGTGTGATTGTGATGC
>JAAEZW010000200.1 GCA_018222665.1 Paracoccaceae bacterium | reverse complement strand
TTCGATGACGTGGCGGGTATTGATGAGGCCAAAGAAGAGCTGGAAGAAATCGTTGAATTCCTGCGCAACCCACAGAAATTTAGCCGCTTGGGTGGTAAAATTCCAAAGGGTGCCTTGCTTGTTGGTCCTCCGGGTACGGGTAAAACATTGCTTGCACGCGCCATTGCGGGCGAGGCGGGCGTGCCCTTCTTTACGATCTCAGGTTCTGACTTTGTTGAAATGTTTGTCGGCGTGGGTGCATCGCGTGTGCGTGACATGTTCGAACAGGCGAAAAAGAATGCGCCATGTATCGTCTTTATCGACGAAATCGACGCCGTTGGCCGTCACCGTGGTGCAGGCTATGGCGGTGGAAACGATGAACGCGAACAGACATTGAACCAGTTGTTGGTTGAAATGGACGGTTTTGAAGCCAACGAAGGTGTCATCATTTTGGCCGCGACAAACCGCCGTGATGTGCTGGACCCAGCCTTGTTGCGCCCCGGTCGTTTTGACCGTCAGGTGACCGTGCCAAATCCAGACATCAAGGGCCGTGAAAAAATCCTGACCGTTCATGCGCGCAAAACGCCATTGGGCCCAGACGTGGATCTGCGTTTGATCGCCCGCGGTACGCCTGGATTTTCGGGCGCGGATTTGGCCAACCTTGTTAATGAGGCCGCGTTGATGGCTGCGCGCGTTGGGCGTTCGGTTGTGACTATGGTCGATTTTGAAAACGCCAAGGATAAGGTGATGATGGGTGCGGAACGCCGTTCCATGGTTTTGACTGCTGATCAAAAGGAAAAAACCGCCTATCACGAAGCAGGTCATGCGATTGTTGGCCTTGCACTGCCGCAATGTGACCCTGTTTATAAGGCGACTATTATCCCGCGCGGTGGCGCATTAGGGATGGTTGTATCCTTGCCTGAGATTGATCGCCTGAATTGGCATAAATCAGAGTGTGAAGAAAAACTGGCCATGACCATGGCGGGCAAAGCCGCAGAGATCATCAAGTATGGTCCTGAAAACGTATCCAACGGTCCTGCGGGTGATATTCAACAGGCATCGGGCCTTGCGCGTGCGATGGTGCTGCGTTGGGGTATGTCGGATAAAGTTGGCAATATCGATTACTCCGAAGCGCATGAAGGGTATTCCGGAAACACCGCAGGATTTTCGGTATCTGCCAATACCAAGGAAATGATCGAGGATGAGGTGAAACGCTTTATCCAAGAAGGGTATGACCGTGCCTATAAAATCCTAACGGAACAAAACGAAGAGTGGGAGCGTCTGGCCCAAGGTCTGTTGGAATACGAAACCCTAACAGGCGATGAAATCAAACGCGTCATGAAAGGCGAACCGCCGCATTCCGATGATACGCCTGATGCGGACGACGGAAACGCCACCCAATCGGTGACGGCAATCCCAAAGACCAAGCCAAAGGCGAAAGGCGGCATTGCCCCTGAAACCAGCTAAACTTGGTTAAAGTTTTGACGACACATGACCCCCGCTGATGCAGCGGGGGTTTTTATTTTTCACATGCGCATCGGTGCACATAAAACGCGCGAAAATCACAAATTGAGTTCATGGATCATTAGGAATAGCCATATCGCCATCACGGTTAAGGAGATGACTATGACAAATCTAAACTCTAACTTGCACGTCGTTGCGCGTGTGTTTCTTGGTCTTTTGTTTCTGGTAGCGGGTCTTGGGAAACTGGGCAATGTGGACGGATTTGCGGGCTATATGGCCTCTGGCGGTATTCCTGCGTTTCTTGCATGGCCTGCGGTCTTATTTGAAATCTTGGCGGGTGCGGCAATCATCGCAGGGTTTCAAACTCGTCTGGCCGCATTGGCCTTGGCGGCATTCTGTGTCGTGACAGCGGTGCTTTATCACTTTGTTCCTGCGGATCAGATGCAGATGACGCAGTTCTTTAAAAACCTAGGCCTTGCAGGTGGATATCTGTTGTTGGCCAATGCAGGGAGCGGTGCATTCAGTGTGGATGCCAGAAAGGGTTAAGGCCCAGTTTTCCGACGAAAAAAGCCCTGCAATGATGTGCAGAGCTTTTTGTTTTACAGTGTGCGGTAGCAACTTATGCGTGGATTGCACCGTCACCACAGGCAAGGGCGGCTTCACGCACAGCTTCTGAATAGGTTGGGTGGGCATGGCAGGTCAGGGCCAAATCCTCGGCCGAGGCACCAAATTCCATTGCAACACAGATTTCGTGGATCAGATCCCCTGCCGCAGGGCCTATGATATGCGCGCCCAAAATGCGATCAGTTTCTGCATCCGCTAGGATTTTCACAAATCCATCTGCGGCAAAGTTCGCCTTGGCGCGGCCATTGCCCATGAACGAAAATTTGCCAACCTTATAAGCACGGCCTTCGTCTTTTAGGTTCTCTTCTGTCTTGCCGACGTTTGCGACCTCTGGGTGGGTGTAAATCACGCCTGGGATTACATCATAATTCACATGGCCATGTTTGCCCGCAATGACTTCTGCAGCGGCCATGCCTTCGTCCTCGGCCTTATGGGCCAACATTGGACCTTCGATCACATCGCCGATTGCGTAGATGCCGGGAACGCTGGTTTGCCAATGCGCATCAGTTTTGATTTGACCACGCTCTGTCATCTCCATGCCCAATGCGTCCAATCCCAACCCCTCGGTATAGGGTTTACGGCCTGTGGCCACCAAAACAACATCTGCGTCCAATGTGTGTTCGCTGTCGTCCTTGCGGCGTTTATAGGTTACTTTTGCCTTGGTTTTCATCGCCTCTACCGATTGCACGGCTGCGCCCATGACAAAATTCAATCCTTGTTTTTTCAAGGTGCGTTGGAAGGTTTTTTGGATTTCTGCGTCCATGCCTGGCGTAATGGCATCTAGGAATTCGATGACGGTTACTTCGGCACCTAGGCGTGCATAGACCGACCCAAGTTCAAGTCCGATCACACCCGCGCCAATTACCGCCAATTTTTTCGGTGGTTTGGCAAGGCTAAGCGCACCAGTTGAAGACACGACAACCTTTTCATCAATCTCGATCCCTGGCAGGGTCGAGGGGACAGAACCAGATGCGATGATGATGTTTTTTGCCTCATGCACCTCATCACCAACCTTGACTTGACCCGCTGCGGGGATTGAGGCCCAGCCTTTGATCCAGTCAACCTTGTTCTTTTTGAACAGGAATTCGATCCCTTTGGTGTTGCTGTCGATCACATCCCCTTTATAGGCCTGCATCTGTTTCCAATCCACAGAGGGTGATTTGCCCATCAGGCCCATTTTTGTGAAATTATGTTCGGCTTCGTGCAACTGATGGGTTGCGTGCAACAGCGCTTTGGACGGGATACATCCAACGTTCAAGCATGTGCCGCCCAATGCCTCGCGGCCCTCAACACAGGCTGTTTTCAGCCCAAGCTGCGCTGCACGGATTGCGGCCACATATCCACCTGGTCCACCGCCAATTACAATCACGTCATAGGATGCCATCGAAATTCTCCTGTCGTCTTCATCGCGTCGTTCTGGCGCGATGGTCAAATTGTTCGCAACCCAGGCGCAAGACGCCTAGGTCAGAATGTTCTCACAGATCCAGCAACAAACGGCGTGGATCCTCAAGCGCCTCTTTCACACGCACAAGGAATGTCACAGCGCCCTTGCCGTCAACGATGCGGTGATCATAAGACAGCGCAAGGTACATCATTGGGCGAATGACAACTTGGCCATTGATTGCCATTGGACGTTCCTGAATTTTGTGCATGCCCAAAATACCAGATTGTGGTGGGTTCAGGATGGGGGATGACATCAGTGATCCGTAAACCCCGCCGTTCGAAATGGTAAAGGTCCCGCCTTGCATTTCCGCCATGGTCAATTTGCCATCACGTGCGCGTGCACCTTTTTCGGCGATTGCTTTTTCGATCTCGGCAAATGACATTGCATCGGCGTCGCGGATCACGGGCACAACCAAACCTGTTGGCGTCCCTGCGGCAATCCCCATGTGTACATAGTTTTTGTAAACGATGTCTGTGCCGTCAATTTCCGCGTTCACTTCTGGCACTTCTTTCAATGCATGACAGCATGCTTTGGTGAAGAAGGACATAAAGCCCATGCGTGCGCCGTGTTTCTTTTCAAACGCGTCTTTATATTCTTTGCGCACCGCCATCACCTCGGTCATGTCGACCTCGTTATAGGTGGTCAGCATCGCGGCTGTGTTCTGGCTGTCTTTCAAACGCTTGGCGATTGTCTGTCGCAGACGTGTCATTTTAACACGCTCTTCGCGTGATGCGTTATCTGCCGATACGGGCGCACGTGGTGCGGCCGCTGCTGGTGCTGGGGCAGGGGCGCTTGCGGCGGCGGCAACGGCGCGTGCCACATCATCCTTCATCGCACGTCCATCACGCCCTGTTCCCTGAACCGCGTCACGGGAAATGCCCGCTTCTGCCATCGCCTTTTTCGCGGCGGGGCTGTCTTCGACATCCTTAGATGTGCTTGCCGCAGCGGGTGTTGGTGCGGCGGCTGCGGGTGCTGCCGCAGATGCGCTTGCGCCGCCCATAACGGCCAATTTGCCGCCTGCGGCGACGGTTGCGCCCTCGGCTGCAAGGATTTCTG
>JAAEZW010000199.1:2571-4569 GCA_018222665.1 Paracoccaceae bacterium | reverse complement strand
AATCGACAGCGGTTCCGCAAGGCCCAGAAAATATAGACCAGCGGTCGCCAACACGATTGAATAAAGTGGCCAGAAGGCACGCATCAATGCCTGCGCAACCAAAGCTGCAGAGGTTAACCAAATGGCCCGACGCGCACGCGGCACGCTACGTAGATGTTGAAACCCTGACAGAGATACCTCCGACCATAGATATTGGCACTATAGCCACTCTGGGATGGTATCGCGATTAATGATTTCGTCAAATGATGGACGTGAGCGGATCACCGCGAATTCCGAACCATTGACCATGACCTCTGGGATCAAGGGCCGTGTGTTATATTCACTGGACATCACAGCGCCATAGGCCCCTGCCGAGCGGAAGGCGACCAAATCACCTGCAGTCATCTGTGTCATTTCTCGGCCTTTGGCAAATGTATCCCCAGATTCGCAGACGGGACCAACGACATCATATGTGGCACGTTCCGCCCCTGCCTGTGGTTCGATAACTGGTTCGATGTCATGATGCGCATCATACATCGCGGGACGGATCAAATCATTCATCGCCGCATCGAGGATGAGGAATTTGCGATCCTCGCCCTCTTTCACATAAATCACCTGTGACACAAGAATACCTGCATTCCCCGCGATCAATCGGCCCGGTTCGATTTCAATTTCACAGTTCAGATGTCCCAAAACGCGTTTCACCATGGCCCCGTAATCCGTGGGCAATGGCGGTGCTTCATTTGAACGCGTATAGGGAATGCCCAATCCACCACCCAGATCCAAACGACGGATGTTGTGTCCATCTGCGCGCAGGGTTTCGGTCAGTTCAGCCACCATTTTATAGGCCAATTCAAATGGTTCTAGCTGTGTCAACTGGCTCCCTATGTGGACATCAATCCCAATGACATCAATACCAGGCAAAGCCGCCGCTTGCGCATAAACTTCACGTGCCCGAGAGATTGGGATGCCGAATTTGTTTTCTGACTTCCCTGTCGCGATTTTTGCATGCGTTTTTGCATCAACATCGGGGTTCACACGGATAGTGATGGGTGCCTTAACCCCCAATTCGGTTGCAACAGCGGACAGCACTGCCATTTCTGGTTCGCTTTCCACGTTGAACTGACGAATGCCACCTGTCAGCGCTAGTCGCATTTCATCGCGTGTTTTGCCCACACCTGAAAAGACGATGCGTTCGCCAGGAACACCAGCGGCCCGCGCACGGGCGTATTCGCCCCCTGAAACAACATCCATGCCCGCACCCAATTTCGCAAGCGTTTGCAAAATCGCCTGATTTGACGCGGCCTTCATCGCGTAGCAAACCAAGTGGTCCATGCCTGCCAATGCATCATCAAATAATTTAAAATGACGGGTCAATGTTGCCGTAGAATACACATAAAACGGCGCCCCAACCGACGCGACAATATCGGGGATCGCAACATCCTCAGCATGCAACACGCCATTTTTATATAAAAAGTGATCCATGGACTTTTACCCTAATTAATCGCGATGTGCTTATAAAACCGCGCGAATACGTTCAATCGCACGCAGAATGTTTTCTTTGCTATTTGCATAGGAAAAGCGAACGTATCCTTCACCATGTGCGCCAAAGCTGGTTCCTGCAATCGTGGCAACCCCAGCTTTGTCCAAAAACAAATCCTGCGCCTGTGCCGCCGACAGCCCAATCTGCGTAATATTCGGGAATGCGTAAAAGGCCCCTGCCGCATCCGTACATGTCACCCCCGGCAAATCATTCAGCGCGGCAACGATTGCCTTGCGGCGGTCATCAAACTGGGCAACCATTTCGATCACGGCATCTTGTGGCCCGGTCAGTGCAGCAAGCCCTGCAAATTGCGCGGATGCATTAACGCATGAATGATCATTGATGCAAAGACGTGTCACGGGTTCGACCATAGCATCGGGCCACACTGCAAAGCCCATGCGCCATCCTGTCATCGCATAGGTTTTTGACCACCCATCCAATACAATCAAACGGTCCCGAATTTCAGGATAATTCAA
>JAAEZW010000199.1:0-2081 GCA_018222665.1 Paracoccaceae bacterium | reverse complement strand
AATGCCTTGATCCCCGCTTGTACGATATGCTCAGGCGTTCTGAAATCAGGCTGTCCAATGCCAAGGTTAATGATGTCTTGTCCACTGGCTGCCAACTGTTGGGCACGCGCCAATACCGTAAAGGCAGACTCGGTTCCCAAACGTGAAATTCCCTTGGCAAATTGTAGCGTACTCATCTTGTGATCCTGTGTTTATGAAAACCAATTTTACGACGTGATTGGATTATTCGCTTGTTTCCGCATCCGAAAGATATGGCGCGCCGTTCGCACCGCAAGAAAAAACCAAAAGCGCAAGCGAAAGAGACATCAAAAACCGCTTCATAGCTGATCACGCCAACGCTGGATTTGCACTAATACTTGCGCAGGCGCGGTGCCACCATAGGACATGCGCGATGCGACCGAGGCCTCAACCGAAAGGACGTTATACACATCCTCAGTAATATTAGCATGCACAGATTGCATTTGTTCTAGGCTAAGTTCAGCCAAATCACATCCCGCCTGTTCGGCCCTGGCGACCAATGATCCTGTCACGTGATGGGCATCACGGAACGGCATATTTAGTGCACGCACCAACCAATCGGCCAAATCCGTTGCCGTCGAAAACCCAGATCCCGCAGAGGCCGCCAATGCATCGCGGTTTGCGGTCATGTCTTTGACCATGCCCTCCATCGCGGCAAGTGCCAGCATCAGGTTATCAGCCGCGTCAAACACCTGTTCCTTATCTTCTTGCATATCCTTGGAATAGGTTAGCGAAAGCCCCTTCATCACCATCATCAAGGCGACATTTGCCCCAAAGATGCGCCCAATTTTTGCACGGATCAATTCGGCCGCATCAGGGTTTTTCTTTTGCGGCATAATGGAAGAGCCTGTCGAAAAGCGATCTGACAAGGTCACAAATCGGAATTGCGCCGAGGACCAGATAACCAATTCTTCTGCAAAGCGGCTGAGGTGCATCGCGCAAATTGATGCAAACGACAGGAATTCCAATGCAAAATCACGATCACTGACCGCGTCTAATGAATTTGATGTTGGACGAGCAAATCCCAATTCCGCAGCCGTCATGTGACGGTCAATATTAAAGGATGTTCCAGCCAAGGCCGCAGATCCCAATGGGCATTCATTCATCCGTGCCCGCGCATCGCGCAGACGGCTTAGATCACGACCCAACATTTCAACATAGGCCATCATATGATGCCCCCATGTGACAGGTTGTGCTGTTTGCAAATGGGTAAATCCGGGCATCACCCAATCATATCCCGACTGTGCCTGATCCAAAAAGGCACGGATCAGTGCCGTAATCGCATCATCCAGTGCATCATATTGATCACGCACCCACAGACGAAAATCCGTTGCCACTTGATCATTGCGTGACCGCGCCGTGTGCAAACGCCCTGCAGGTTCCCCAATTAAGGTTTTCAGACGCGCTTCGACGTTCATATGAATGTCTTCAAGTGCAGCGGAAAATTCAAATTTTCCTGTTTCAATCTCTGACAATACCGTGAGAAGCCCTAGCCGAATGGCCTCGGCTTCGCTATCTGTCAGAATACCCTGCGCGGCAAGCATTGCGGCGTGGGCTCTTGAACCTTGGATGTCTTGGGACGCCATTCGCTGGTCAAAACCGATTGATGCATTAATTGCTTCCATGATGGCATCAGGACCAGAAGCAAAGCGGCCACCCCACATTTGGTTTGAGGATGTATCAGACATGTTGACGCCTTTCGGAGGATTTATGAAATTACTTAGGTCACTGCTTCTTTATACGGCCTTGGGTCTGGGTGCAAACACCGCTTTTGCCATCGACGCATCACAGTTTGATGCCCTGAAAACGGGTGACATGCGAAAACTGGCTTGGGCCAAATCTGATGCAATGGTCAGTTCCGTCACCTATTTTGACGATGCAGGTCAGGAAACAAATTTATTAACCTATCGCGGCAAGACAGTGGTGTTGAATTTTTGGGCCACATGGTGTGCCCCGTGTCGCAAAGAAATGCCAAGCCTGTCAAAGCTGCAAAACGAACTTGGCGACGAGACATTCGAAGTTGTCACGATCGCGACCATGCGCAACAGTCCAAAATCCATTCA
>JAAEZW010000198.1 GCA_018222665.1 Paracoccaceae bacterium | reverse complement strand
ACATGGCAATCATGGCGCCCGCCGATGCATTAGGGGCAGTGATTGTGTCCAATTGTGCAACACGAGCGGATGGGTCGTTTTCCTGCAAGGCCTCTAACACAGACGAACCAAATGTTTCCGAGGCAGTTTTTTCCGCAGCGCGGCTGTATTCGCGGTAACCAGTGCCGCCCACAACAATCACCACCAATGCAACGCCGATCCAGCCGTATTTGCGAAAGGTTTTGAACAATTTTTCGCGGCGGATTTCTTCGCTGACTTCATCGATAAAGCTATCTGTATCGCTCACGGCGGACCTCACATCTTGTATTTCAGGTTTTGTAGACCCAACTGAGTAGGAATCCAAGAGCAAGATTGCGTTGCTGCACCTGCAAAAAAATGTGAGGAATTCATTAATCTAAACTGGCGGGTTTAGCGTATATCTGCTAAGTGGCGGCTAAACTGGGAGTCGTTTTACCCGTTTGCCAATTCGTTGGAAGGAAGATTATGCGCATTATGTCCTTGATCACGGCTGTTGTTGTGGTTGCCGTTTTATATTTGATTGTTTTTGAACGTGACGCTGTACGTCAAGTTGCAAGTGGGGCATCACCCACGATTTTGTGGGACGCATCCAAGGACACACCAATGGTGAATGATGTGGTTGTCGAGGATAAAACCGCCGAGACCGAAACACCCGTAGAGGCACCAAGCGAACGCCAATTGATTAAGGTGGTCGCAATGAAATCAACCGCCCGTGAAATTGACAGCGCTGTTGTGCTGCGTGGTCAGACCGAGGCTGCGCGCAGTGTTGTTCTGCGTTCCGAAACATCAGGACAAGTGATCAATCAACCGCTGCGCAAGGGCCATGTCGTCGGAGCGGGTGAAACCCTATGCGAATTGGACCCAGGCACGCGTGAGGCGAATTTGGCAGATGCCATTGCCCGCCTGAAAGAGGCAGAAGCCCGCGTTCCAGAAACCCAAGCCCGTCAGGACGAGGCAAAAGCCCGGCTAGAAGAGGCAAAAATCAACTTTAACGCCGCAGATAAACTGGCCCAGGGTGGATTTGCTTCTGAAACACGGGTGGCCTCTACTCAGGCGGCTGTACGCTCTGCAGAAGCCGCAGTGGAAAGCGCTAAAGCAGGGTTTGATGCTACAAGTTCGCGCATTCAATCCGCCGAAGCCGCCGTTGCCGCCGCACAAAAAGAGATTGATCGCCTGACAATCAAAGCAACCTTTGGCGGCCTATTGGAAAGCGATACAGCCGAAATCGGCAGCCTGCTGCAACCTGGGTCGGCCTGCGCAACGGTGATCCAATTGGACCCCATTAAAATCGTGGGCTTTGTTCCCGAAACGGAACGTGATCGCATCACTGTGGGCGCGCGTGCAGCTGCGCGTCTATTGGACGGGACAGAGGTATCTGGTAATGTGACTTTCCTATCGCGGTCGGCGGATAAGTTGACACGCACCTTTCGTGTGGAGCTGGAAATTCCAAACCCTGATATGATCATCGCGGATGGGCAAACTGCCGACATCCTGATTGCATCAGACGGCAAAGCCGCGCATTTGATCCCGCAATCCTCGCTTACGCTGAACGATTCGGGCGCACTGGGTGTGCGCACGGTCCTTGCGGATTCTGCGACCAAGTTTGTGGAAATCAGCCTGCTGCGCGATACCCCAAATGGAGTATGGGTATCGGGATTGGATCCAGAGGTCAGCATCATCGTCGTCGGTCAGGAATATGTGATCGACGGGATAGTTGTTGATCCAACTTATCGGGAGTTGGGTCAATGACAGGATTAGTCGATTGGGCATCAGAACGCGCGCGCATGATCATTGCGCTGATTATTGTTTCGCTGACTGCAGGGATATTTAGTTACACGGGACTTCCCAAAGAGGGCGAGCCTGACATCGAAATCCCCGCATTATTCATTTCTGTGCCTTTCCCCGGTATTTCCGCAGGGGACAGTGAAACCTTATTGGTGCGCCCAATGGAAACGGAATTGGGCGACATTGACGGCCTAAAGAAAATGACCGCCACCGCATCGGAAAACTATGCGGGCGTGGCGCTTGAATTTGAATTTGGCTGGGACAAAACCAAAACCATGGCAGACGTGCGCGATGCCATGAACGCGGCCGAGGCGAATTTCCCATCGGGTGCCGAAAAATATTCGATCAACGAAATTAACTTTTCCGAATTCCCGATCATCATTGTGAACCTAACGGGCCAAGTGCCCGAACGAACGATGACCAAGATCGCCAAAGATTTGCAGGAAAAGATCGAAGGCATGGATGCGGTACTGGAAGCCGCGATTTCAGGCCAACGCGATGAAATGGTCGAGGTCACAATCGACCCCTTGCGCCTTGAAAGCTATAACGTCACGGCAGGCGAATTGATCAATGTTGTGCGCAACAACAACCAATTGATCGCCGCAGGCGAAGTGGACAGCACACAGGGCACATTTTCAGTGAAAATCCCATCCAGCTTTGATGAGGTGCAGGATATTTATGACCTGCCCGTCAAAACTAATGGGGACCGTGTCATCACACTTGGAGATTTGGCGGAAATCAAACTAACCTTTGAAGATCGTGAAGGGACCGCACGTTTTAACGGCGAAACAACCGTTGCGCTGCAGGTCGTGAAACGCAAAGGCTTCAACCTAATCGACACAGCCACAGCCGTGCGCGAAATGGTCGAAGCAGAAGTCGCAGCATGGCCCCAAGATTTACGCGCAGCCGTGCACATGGGCACCTCAAACGATCAAAGCCGTGTTGTGGATTCCATGGTTAGCCAGTTGGAAGGATCGGTTCTAACCGCGATCGCATTGGTCATGATCGTTGTTTTGACATCCCTTGGAACGCGGGCGGCCTTACTGGTGGGCTTTTCCATCCCCACGTCATTCTTGCTGTGCTTCGTCCTATTGGGCGTGATGGGGATCACCATTTCAAACATCGTGATGTTCGGCCTGATCCTTGCGGTGGGCATGTTGGTGGATGGGGCGATTGTTGTGGTGGAATACGCCGACAAACGTATCCAAGAGGGCAGCGGCCCGATGAGCGCCTATGTCGAAGCGGCCAAGCGCATGTTTTGGCCCATCGTCAGTTCAACCGCAACAACCCTATGCGCATTTTTGCCCATGCTGTTCTGGCCGGGTGTTCCGGGGCAATTCATGGGCATGCTGCCTGTGACGCTGATCTTTGTTCTTAGCGCATCTTTGGTGGTTGCGTTGATTTTCCTACCCATAATGGGCGGCGTGTCGGGCCGTGTATCCCGCGCGTTCGCCACAGGGTCAAACGCACTGCGTGCAACACTGCCTTGGGCGATGCGTGCGGCATTGGTGCCTGTTGCGATCTATGGCCTGTTCTTGGCGGCGATGCAGGCATTGAACCCCAGCTATCTGTTGGGATTGGACGCCGCTGATGGCATGATGGCAACGGCCCCTGGTATCGCAATTTTTATTGCTGCAGCCGCATTTGCATCCATGGTTTTGGGTGCGGTCAAAATCGAACGACAGGCCAAGCGCGTGACATATGGATACCGACGCACCTTCTTTGGCTGGATCATCAAATTGATCGCGGGCAATCCGATCATGCCCTTGGTCAGTATTGCGGGCGTTATTGGATTTTCTATGGCTGTCTTTTCCTATTTCGGTGAAAACAATTTGGGCGTTGAATTCTTTGTGGAATCCGAACCTGAACAGGCCATCGTCTATGTCAAGGCACGTGGAAACCTATCGCTGCATGAAAAAGACGAACTGGTGCGCCAAGCAGAAGAGATTGTTTTGCAGCATCCGGGCATCTCATCTGTCTTTGCCTTTGCAGGTGCGGGGGGATTAAACCAAAACACCGCAGGGGCCAGCGCGCCTAAGGATACAATCGGACAAATCCAATTGGAAACTATTCCTTGGGAGGATCGCAAGGATCGCCCAGAATTGGACGGTGATATCGTGATTGACGAACTGTCCGCCGCGCTGCAGGAAATTCCGGGCATTCAGATCGAAGTGTTGGAATTGGGCCGTGGCCCCGCAACAGCAAAACCCGTGCACTTGCGCCTTAAAGGCGACAATTGGGAAGATTTGCTGGCAACAACGGCAGATATGCGCGCCCTCTTTGATGAAACTGAGGCCTTGACCCAGATCGAAGATACACGCCCCCTTCCCGGTATTGATTGGCAAATTGACGTCGATGTTCAAAATGCGGGCCGTTATGGGGCCGATGTGGCCACCGTGGGGGCCATGGTGCAATTGGTGACACGGGGGATCTTGCTTGACACCATGCGCGTTGACAGCAGTGATGAAGAGGTCGAAATCCGCGTGCGCATGCCCGAGGAATATCGCCTGCTTAGCACGCTTGATACCCTAAAGGTGCGCACAAGTGATGGTTTGGTGCCGCTGTCAAACTTTATCACGCGCAAACCAGTTGAAAAATTGGCCGAAATCAATCGCATCGACAAAAAGCGTTATTTCGACATCAAGGCAGGTGTGGCATCGGACGCAAAACGCACTGTCATTGATGAAAACGGCGAAGAAAGCGAGGTCATCATCAACGCCAATGAACGTATCGAATATCTGACGGAACAGATCGACGCCATGACCCTGCCCGCAGGC
>JAAEZW010000197.1 GCA_018222665.1 Paracoccaceae bacterium | reverse complement strand
TCCCAAATCACCCCGTTGCCGTTCAAGGTGGGTCCATGCCCGCACCAAGCGCGTGCGTTGATAGCTCAGATGCGCCATTTCCACCTGCAACACACCTTCGCGGGTGGCCGCACGATCAGAAAAGATTTCAAGGATCAGACCCGTTCTATCAAGGATCTTAACCTTCCATTCCTTTTCCAAATTACGCTGCTGCACGGGTGTAACTAGTCCGTCGATCAGAACCAGTTCAACCTCATGATCGTGGAACAGCGTTTTCAGCTCTTCCAACTTCCCTTTCCCAAACAACTTTCCCGGTTGTGGTTTCGGCAGCGGCACCAATGTTGCGCCCGCAACCTCAAGGTTTGGGAGGGCCGCAGCCAATGCCACCGCCTCTTTCAAGGCGGGTTCGCCCGGACGACGGTCAGGATCAGATTTTATGTCAGGATGCAGAACCCATGCGCGGGTTGGCGTCACATCGTGTGATTTCAACTTGGCTCTTCGCCTTCGTATAGGGACACGTTTTGTGCAGGCATGATCGTTGAAATCGCATGTTTATACACCAGTTGCGATTGTCCATCACGGCGTAGCAGAATACAGAAATTGTCAAACCAAGTGATCACACCCTGCAATTTAACACCGTTGATCAAAAACACAGTGACAGAAATCTTCTGCTTACGGACGTGGTTTAAAAATGCATCTTGTAGATTTTGACGGTCGGATGCCATGATATGGGCCTCTTCTTATAATTGTTGTTCTTTGTTCAACCGATTTGGATATAGCGTAGCAGTCAAAATTTCAAATGACAATGCTAGAATATCAAATTATCGCCGCCACAGAGAGGGCGACAAAAGTGCTATAACGACAAGAATTTCCAACCGCCCCAAAATCATCGCCAGCGCAAGCGACAGTTTGAACAAAATGGGTGCCGCGATCAGGTCAATTTCGGGCAACATCATCACATCCAACAAAGGCCCAGTGTTCGTTAGTGCCGCCAAGACCAACACACTGGCCTGTTCAAAATCCAGATGAAGCGCAGAGAACAGAACCGTAAACCCCGCAATTGCCACCACATAGATCATAAAAAACACCCATGCGATATTCGCCCCCTGCCGTAGTTCGCCCCGCATATGGGATCGTGATTGTCCAACGCTAGACGGATAGGTCATTTTATCCAATTCGCGGCGCACACTTAAATAAAGCACATAAACCCGCAGTAATTTTGCGCCCCCTGCCGTGGTTGCAAATCCCCCGCCGATAAAGGCCAAGCCCATAAACAACACGAAAGGCGTATCGAGCCCTGACCAAGATTGTGCGTCCTGCCAGTATTCGCTGATGAACCCTGTGGTTGTTAAAAACGACGCCACCGTGAAAAGGGCACCCCAAAGCGCGCGCAAAGCAGAAAGGAGTTCATTATCACTCTCAATGCCAAGGGCCACAGCCCAATGTCTGAGGAACAACAAAAGTGGCACGCCAATGATCAAAACACTAGCAAGGCGCAGCTCAACATCCTGGCGTAACCCGCCAAAATTCAAACGACCATGATCTGTCGTAAAGCTCAGCCTGCTAAGCGCAAAGAGGAGAAATACAAAAACAAACGCCTCGCCCATGAAACCCACGCCTGCATTGGTGTGCGCTGGTAAAATCCCCGATGTGGACATGGTCGACATCGCATAGATCAGGGCATCCCCCGCTGGCGTTTGCGCGATGAACAGCAAAATGAACAGGATTAGGGTTAGACCAATATAGACGGGAAACAGCTCTCTCGTTTGACGATACAGCAAATGAGTTGTTTGCGTGGTGTTTAACCCATATCCACCTGCGTTGTACGTATGGCGAGTTTGTGCAGAAACTTCATAGCCGCCAATGTTTAAAGGGGCAAAAATGGCGCCTGCTGCGATCCAAATTAACGCGCCACCACACCAGGCAACAAAGGCGCGCCAAAAATGCAAAACCTCGGGCAGGCGCGAATCCTCAAACACACGCAATCCTGTGGTGGTCAATGCACCGACCATGTCCAAATAGGCGTTCAGATAACTGGTGTTCATGATGATTTGCTGAACGGGCAGCGCAAGGAAAGCAGGGAGCGCGAAATACACCAACCCCAAATCAATCAACAATGACAATCCCGCGCCCTGCGATTTACGCGAAGACAGCGTGATGCCCATAATCGTGACAAAGGTCAGGCCCAACAATCCCGAATAAAAAAATGTGCGCGATTGATAATGTTGTTCAGCAACCAAGCAGACAAGCGCAGGCACCCACATGGCAAGCGCGGCAATGCACATCAATTTCAGGAATAAGGGAAGGTTTGAAAACGCACTTTGCATATCAAAAACCGCGCCGATCAGAAAAAGTCGATGGAAACCTGAAGCAACCGTTCCAGTTCAGGCACGTCTTTGGCTAATGCAAAGATTGCAAGGATATCCCCATCTTCGATGCGAAGGCCCCCAGTTGGTTTCACCATTTCGCCGTTTTTCAAAACCCCGCCAATCAACACACCCTCTGGAAAGTTGATGTTGCGAATGCGTTGCCCCGCAATGGGTGAGGTGTTTAAAACCTGTGCTTCGATCACTTCTGCCTCGGCATCCCCAATCGAATACACATCGCGCACACGACCATGGCGGATATGACGCAAAATGGAACTGACAGTTGTGGCACGGGGGTTGATATGCGCATCAATACCCAAGGTGCCCATCATAGACACCATTGTTGGATCATTGATAAGGGCAATCGCCATTTTACAGCCCATGGATTTGGCACGAACGGCCGCCAACATGTTGGTTTTGTCGTCATCCGTAATTGCCAAAACCGCATCGGCGCGACCAATCCCCGCCTCGGTCAACAGGGTGCTGTCCAAGCCATCACCATTCAGCACGATTGTGCGTTCCAATGCGTCTGCGGCCTCTTCCGCGACTGAACGGTTGCGCTCAATCACCTTGATGCGCATACGCCGGTCATCTCGTTCAAGGGCTTGGGCCACACGTTGCCCCACGTTTCCGCCCCCAACGATGACAATGCGTTCTTGCTTTGCGGTGGATTTGCCAAAAATTTCAGTGGTGCGCAGGCGATCCTGATGATGGCACATCACGTAACATTCATCACCTGAAAACAACTGATCGCCCGCCTCGGGGGCAAACAATACCCCCTGACGGCGCACACCCACCACAATCGTGCGTAGCGTTGAAAACAAATCTGTCAATTGCCGCAAGGGCGTATTGATCACGGGACAGTTTTCATCCAGTCGAAATCCCAGCAATTGCGCCTGTCCATCCAGAAAACTTTCTGTGTCAAACGATGTGGGCGTGGACAAACGTTTTAACGCGGCCTCGGCCACCTCAAGTTCTGGGGAAATCACAACATCAATGGGCAAATGATCCCGACGATAAAGATCGGAATAAATCGCATCCAAATAGGATTGAGAGCGCAGGCGTGCAATTTTACGGGGCACACCGAAAATGGAATGCGCCACCTGACAGACGACCATGTTGACTTCATCAGAGTGGGTGGCCGCGATGATCATATCCACATCACTGGCCCCTGCCCGTTCCAACACATCAGGATATGAGGCAAACCCCGATACACCGTTCACATCCAGGGTATCTGTGGCACGCCGCACCAAGGCTTCGTTACTGTCAACAACAGTTACATCATTGCGCTCCCCTGACAGGTGACGGGCAATTTGCCACCCAACCTGTCCTGCACCGCAGATCACAACTTTCATCTCAGTGTCCTTCGACTACGAAACCAAGCAGTCAAATCCTTGTCAGATCGCGCAAAGGCGGTCAATCGAATTCGAAACTAGGCCTCCTCTGCAGATTTTGATTTATTCCCAGAAACCACACCCAAAGATTTGAGTTTTCGATGCAAGGCCGAGCGTTCCATACCCACAAAATTCGCGGTTTTTGAAATATTTCCGCCAAAACGATTGATCTGCATGATCAGGTATTCCCGTTCAAAGGCCTCGCGCGCCTCGCGCAGGGGCAGTGTTGCCCAATTGGCTGACATGCCGCCCCCGTCATTCGCGCCCACCGATTTTTGCGTGTCTGAGGGAATTTCGTCCGCCGAAATCGGACCCGTTCCATCAGACAGGATCAAAATGCGTTCAATGACGTTTTTAAGCTGACGAATATTCCCAGGCCATGGCAAGGTTTGCAATAAGGCCGCCGCATCATCGGACAATTTGCGCACGTTCAATCCTTGGGTTTGATTGAAATGTTCGACAAAATGTTCGACCAGTTCTGGAATATCCTCGCGCCGCTCTTCTAATGTTGGCACCTCAACTGGAACCACGTTTAGGCGATGAAACAGTTCTTCTCGGAACCGCCGTTCGGCAATTTCCACCTCAAGATCACAACTGGTTGAGGAAAGAACGCGCAAGTCCACCTTGATCTGATCATTGCCTCCGACTCGTTGTAATTTTTGATCGACCAATACACGCAGGATTTTCGATTGTGTGACCAATGGCATATCGGCCACTTCATCGAAATAGATCACGCCGCCATGGGCCTGTTCCAACAATCCTTGCGCCCAGTTTTGATCGCCACTTTCGCGGCCAAACAGCACTTCTTCCATACGATCGGGTTCAATGGTTGCACAGCCCACC
>JAAEZW010000196.1 GCA_018222665.1 Paracoccaceae bacterium | reverse complement strand
TGAGCATTCCAAACGTGTCATGGCATTCGTGTGCCGTTAAAACCCAGCTTGCCCGCCGTCTATTTTCGGGGTCCAGTTTGCTAAACGCGGATGCAACGTTAAAACGATAGGACCGGTCGACGAACGACAAAACGATTTGTTGCACTGCAATACTCGCACCGTTGTGACCAGACATAAGTTGATCAAAACTTTGTCCCTTAGAACTTTGTGCATCAAACTGCTGCTTAAACGCGTCTAGCATGCTTACGCTTCTATCCGCTGGTCATCGCGGCAGCGATACCAAATGCCACGATCAACCCTGCTAAAATGCGATAACCATATGGAATGGGCCGACCCACATTTTCGGCCACAATCAAAACGGCCAAAAAGATTAGGATAATGAAAACAGCAAATCTAATCATTTGGAATTCCTATTGATCCATTATTTAGGTGTAAACGACAACCTAAATTTTTCTGTTCACCTACCCAGTTCGCACGTTAGCAGCCAAAATCTCTCGAAAACGAGTGTAACTGAAAATAGTGGCGATCCCAGAAGGACTCGAACCCTCAACCTACTGATTAGAAGTCAGTTGCTCTATCCAGTTGAGCTATGGGACCGCTTGCTTCACTCCTAACGGGAAACAAAGGGGATTTCAAAACGAAATTCCGCTACGCATGGAATTAGTTCGCAAGCACCTTTAAATAATTCGCGATTGTCATGCGGTCTTGGTCAGATAACTTTGATGTATTCTCGATTACTTCGGCCATCAGACCGCCTGCGACGTCATAGTCGGGCGTGAACCCCGACTTCAAATATTCGGCGATATCCGCAGCATTCCAATCAAATGTAGTGCCTGCGATTGCGGGGATGCGCCCTTTGCCATTTGGATGCTGCGCCCCCATTAATATATTTTTGCTGCTGCGCGCGCCGAATATATTTCGCGCCGTATGGCATTCGCCGCAATGACCAAGGGTATTCACCAAATATTCCCCACGCGCCAATTCGGCATCCTGCATTTGCAGATCAGACGCAGACTGAAACATCATTTTCCAAATCCCCAAAGGACGGCGCCATGTCGCATAAATCGGCAGGTCATGCGCCTGTGGCCCTTGTTCCGATGACGGCAGGGTTTGCCAATATGACCACAGGTCAACAACGTCCTGATCACTCATTCCCTGATAGGACGTATATGGAAATACAGGGTAATAATGCCGGCCATCAGGGGAAACACCCTGTCGCACAGCGCGAACAAAGTCATCCTGCGACCAGGCGCCGATTCCATAGTCCATATGCATCGAAACATTCGGGGCGACGAACGTCCCAAAGGGCGAAGGGAATTTTTGCCCGCCGGATAGGATCTTTTTCGAATCTTCTTCGGCATTTGGTGCAGTGTGGCAGCCACCACAACCGGCCGCGAAATACACGTATTCACCGTTTTGCGTGTCAGGGGCGAGCGTTATGCCGATCTCCCGCACCGACGGCGTGGTTGCATAGTAAAACCCAACCAATGCCACACAAAGAAGAAATACAAAAAATCGCTTCACTCCAAACACTCTTTTCTTGACGAGTCAGACAGACATCGAATTCGATAAACCAAGGTTATGAGAGGAACGCCGAATGAGCAATATTTGCGACATCCATGAAATCGAAGATATGGAAATCATTTTGTCAGATGGCTGTCGGCTTTCGGCGCGCGTGTGGATGCCCATTGACGCAAACACAGATCCCGTTCCCGCGATTTTAGAATACCTGCCCTATCGCAAACGCGATGGCACATGTGCGCGTGATGCACTGACCCACCCCTATTTCGCCAAACGTGGCTATGCCTGCGTCCGCGTCGATATGCGTGGAAATGGCGATAGTCAGGGTTTGATGGAGGATGAATATACCGAACAAGAGTTGAATGACGGCGTTGAGGTCATCAATTGGCTCGCAGCCCAAGATTGGTGCAATGGCAGCGTTGGAATGATGGGGATTAGTTGGGGTGGCTTTAACTCTCTTCAGATCGCGGCACTTGATCCTGCACCGCTGAAAGCGATCATAACACTCTGCTCAACAGTTGATCGGTATGCCGATGACATTCACTACAAAGGTGGCTGTTTACTGAACGAAAATTTGGGATGGGGGTCAACAATGTGGGCCTATTCCTCGCGTCCGCCCGATCCCGCGTTGGTTGGAGAAAGCTGGCGGGATATGTGGTTGGAACGGTTGAACGCGCAACCCTTTTTGCCTGCCACATGGCTGCATCATCAACAACGCGATGCCTATTGGCAACATGGCTCTGTTTGCGAAGATTACAGTGCGATTACCGCAGCAACACTTGCCGTTGGCGGCTGGGGCGATTCATACAAAAACGCAGTGCCGCAGTTGGTTGAAAACCTGTCTGCACCTGTCAAAGGCATCGTTGGGCCATGGGTGCATAAATATCCACATTTTGCTGTGCCTGAGCCGCGCATCGGGTTTTTGCAAGAAGCCTTGCGATGGTGGGATAAATGGCTAAAGGGCAAAGAAACTGGTGTGGAAAATGACCCCGCATATTCCGTTTACCTCATGGACGGTGTCCGACCAAAAACATGGTATGAAAACAGGGCGGGACGCTGGATCAACGAACACGATTGGCCACAAGGTCCGACACAGAAATCCATGTATTTGGGTCAGGGAAACACGCTGAGTACAGAGCCTGCGCGGATCAATAACATCCTGTCATCGCCACAAACTTGTGGCATGTCTTCGGGTGAATATTGCGCAATCTGGTTGGGCCCTGAAATGCCGGGGGACCAACGCGGGGATGATGCGCTATCGCTATGCTATGACAGTGAACCACTTGCGGAAGATTGCGACATCGTGGGCGCAGCCAAGGTGAAACTGCGCCTGACATCTGACACACCTGATGGACAAATCGCAGTGCGTTTAAATCACATCCACCCAGATGGCGCGTCAACACGGATCACATACGGCGTTTTAAACCTTGCTCAGCGTGATGATCATGCACATGGGAAGGCTTTGCCAATTGGACAGGAAATCGAAGTCAGACTTTATTTGGATCAAATCGCATATCGCGTTCCCAAGGGACACAAAATACGGATTGCAATTTCGAACGCTTATTGGCCGCTATTATGGCCAATGCCTGACACGTCAACTCTGCAGATTAGTCAGGGGGAAGTGCAGCTGCCAATATCCCCACACGGCGCAGATGACGAACGCCATTTCCCACCGCCAGACGCAGAAGAGCCATGGGACATCAAACAGATCAGAGCATCCGATAATCAACGTCAAATTACGACTGATATGAAAACGGGGATCACAACACTTGAAATCATCGATGATTTTGGCGCGGTTGAGGATCAACAACATGGAATGGTGTCAGGGAGCATCGCGCGCGAATGGTGGAGCATTCATCCAGATGATCCCCTAAGCGCACGCGGCAAAACCCACTGGACAGAAGAGCGTAGCCGCGGCGATTGGATCACACGGACCGAGGCCTTTGCCGAAATGACAAGTGACGCAGATAACTTCTATCTGACAGCGCGCATGGAAGCCTATGAAAACGATACCTTGATTTTCGAAAAGGATTTCGAAGAGACCATCAAACGTAAGCACCATTGATATGTATCGCATTGCAATCGCTGGGTTTCAGCACGAAACAAATACCTTTGTGTCAAAACCAACGACCTTGGTGCAGTTTCAGGTTGCCGATAGTTGGCCCGAAATGCTTCAGGCATCTGATGTGATCAGCGGCACGCGGGGAATGAACCTACCTGTTGCTGGGTTTATTGATGCCTGCGCATGTTCGGGAATTGCACATCCGCTCCCCATTCTGTGGTGTGCCGCCGAACCATCGGGAAAGGTAACCACAGATGCCTTTGACACCATCACGGGCATGATCGTTGATAGGATCAAAGCATTGGGGAAAATAGATGCCGTTTATCTGGATTTACACGGCGCAATGGTCACAGACGCATTCGATGACGGCGATTTGGAAATCATCCGTCGCGTGCGCCAAACGATTGGCCCGAATATTCCCATAGGGGTAAGTTTTGATCTGCACGCCAACATAAGTGCCGAAATCACTGATTTGGTTGACGTCGTTACGATTTACAAAACCTATCCACATCTCGACATGGCAGATACGGGCGCACGTAATTTGAAGTTATTGGTCGCAGAATTAAACGGCGCGGGATCCAGATTAGCGTTGTCTCCCATCAATTACCTGATCCCACTGCACGCCCAAAATACAGCCACAAAACCACTCAGTGACATACGTGCTGCATGCGACACACTCGAAACAAATGGCCAAGTTGTTGAAATCGCATTGGGCTTCACAGCCTCAGATACCGCACACACGGGTCCGAGCGTAATCGTCTCTGCACCAAGCACGCAAACGGCGACAGAAACGGCCCGCAAGGTCAGCCAAATTTTTGATCAAAACAAGCGCATCTTTGACACGACGCTTTTTACACCAGACGACGCGATTGCCCTTTGGACAGCCGATCCTGAGACATCCCTGCTGTGCGCCGATGTTCAGGATAACCCCGGTGCTGGCGCATCATCGGATACGATCGGATTTCTGCGCAGCCTTGTGCGCAGCGATGTCGATCGCGCTGTTGTTGGATTGATCTGCGA
>JAAEZW010000195.1 GCA_018222665.1 Paracoccaceae bacterium | reverse complement strand
GGGTAAAAGAATTTTGCACTTGCCACCGCAATCCGCATATCGCAGGCCAGTGCCATGCCCATCGCACCACCGGCAAGTGTGCCGTTTAGGGCGGCAATGCTCATACAGGGCAGATCAGCGATGGCACCTGACAATTCCTCCCACAATGGCGATGTGGCAAGGCCTGCGCGCGCCGCTTCTAAATCGGCCCCTGCGGAAAAAACCTTGCCCTCGCCCGTCAGGATCAAACCACGTGCATCTTTTGCATCGCGGGCGGTGTCGCGCAAATCGATCAACATTTGTTCGGTCAGGGCGTTTGCCTTATCCGGTCTGTTCAGGGTTACAACCCAGACAGGATTGGTTTTATCAACATTGATCATGCAACACCTATTGCCTTGCGCAGGTCAGGATCGCGAAGCGCCAATTCCTGTCCCGCAAATTGTTTCGCGTTTTCACACATATATACCATCGCCTTGGCGGGCCAAGAGGGGGGGACGTGATCGCTCCAGTCCAATTCACTCACGGGGTTCATGCCGCTGGCCTTGATGTCACGCTGCATCTGCGTGGCGACCGTGCCAGGCGATAGACCCATGGATGAAATTCCATGCCCGCCATATTCCAGATGCAAACTGCGGGTCATCATGGCCGCCGCCGCTTTTGATGCGCAATAGGCGCTCCACCCTTCTAATGGGTTATGCGCGGCCCCCGAACTAACGGTCAAGATGATACCCTCGCCCGATTTCATCATATGGGGCAGGGCCGCTTTGGCCGCGTAAAACACCCCTTTGACATTAATGTCGATCAATTTTGACCAAGCGTCGATATCCGCATCCTCGACCCGCGCAATGGGATGTAGGGCCGCGGCATTGTTGATGACAACATCGATAGCCCCAAAATGCGCAACGGTTTGATCAATCAGGGCCGTCACAAATGCAGGGTCCGCGATATCCCCCGCAATGGCCTGCGCTTGATCGCCAAAGGGGGCAGCGATGCGATCAATCTCGACCTTTGACCGCGCGGTTAACACAACTTTGGCGCCCGCATCGGCAAATTCGGCAACGCTTGCTTCGCCAATCCCGCGACTGGCGCCTGTGATCAAAACGGTTTTTCCTGATAAATCCATTGCACTATCCTTGGTCAATATGGCTGTGCCGACCATGGCACAGGGCGGGAAAACCATGCAACCCCTTGAACAATGCGATGAACTGCCACAAATTTGATTCAACTACGAAGGAAGGGTGTTTTATGTTTCAACGATCAATTTCATATACCGCACTGTTGGTTGGGTTATTTGCTGCATCAGCCGCAGTTGCCGATTTAACGGCAGATCGCGTGTGGGTACAGACTATTGATATGATCGAAGAGGCCGGAGGTTCCATTACCGCGCTGGCCACACGGGATGGTGACAACCTGAACATTTCAAACGTGCGTTTTACGTTTGATATTCCTGATACCGACGAAACGGTTATCGTGTCGATGGACGGTTGGTCCCTGTTGGAAAAGGGTGGCAAAGTTCATGTTGAACAACCCGATTATCAAGAAATCGTTGTAAAAGTTGCGGGCCAAGACGACGTGACCGCGCGCTTGGGCTATTCGGTACGCGAAGATATGGGCGTTTATTCCGAGGTTGAGGATACATTGATCCAAACCTGGGACATCGCAAGTGCAGAGGTCAAATTGATCGAATTGATCGCACCTGATTATGATCCGGCAGAGGCGACCGTTGAATTTGTTCTGAGCATGAATGACGCCATGTCGAACATGATGTACATGGGCAATGGGCATCAACAATCTGTTCAATCCTTGGGTGAAATGGCCTTTGATATGACAATCGTCGCCCCTGCCGAGGATGTTGATCTGACGGCCTCGGCCAGGATGCGGGGCCTGATGAGCGAGGCGTTCCAAACCGTTAATTTCAATGGCACACCCGATCAAATTTTGGCCGAGTTAAAGGCGGGCGGGGGTTTGCGTGCCACATCATCCTTGGACGGGATGGAATTTAAAATGGATGGTAAGGCCGAGGGCGAAGTGTTTGATATCAGCTTTGTCGCTGATAAATCCGCGTCCAATATGAACATTGACAATGGGAATGCCTCCGTCAGCGCCGACATCAATAATATTTCTTTTAACGCTTTTGTCCCTGCGCAACTTCCGCTACCCCTGTCGGGCGGTATTGAAAAAATTGCATATGACATTGATATCCCACTTGCCGCAGCATCAGAGATGCAGCAGGTGCATTTTGGTATGGAATATCTGGGTCTGGGGATTTCGGACACGATCTGGGCGATGTTTGATCCCACAGGTCAGTTGGATCGCGCACCCATTGATTTGATAGTTGATCTAAGTGCAGGTGTGCGTTTGGACCGCGATTTGATTGACCCCAATATCGAAGAATTGATGGAACAGGATCCTACACAGTTTGGATCCATCGAAAGCTTTGGTTTGAATGAGCTGTTGGTGTCTGCGCTGGGCGCAGTGGCCATAGGATCGGGTGATTTCACATTTGATATGAACGATCTGCAAACATTTGACGGCATCCCCCGCCCCGAGGGCGAAGCAAGCATTGTGGTGAGCGGATTGAATTCCGTCTTTGATCAATTGATCGAGGCAGGATTGTTACAACCCGATCAATTGATGCCGATCCGCATGGGATTGGGCATGGGGTTTGTTGCCACGGGTGAAGACGAATTGACATCCGAGGTTGAGGTGCGTTCAAACGGCGGCGTTTACGTCAACGGTCAACGCATGCGCTAGGGCGTCAATCACGCAGGGCGGGCAGGCCCACGCCTGTCGCCTCAAACCCGCCATCAACGGCCACAACCTGTCCTGTGACATAGGACGCCTTGGGCGAGCAGAGGAAATAAATCACCTCTGCCAATTCCCGTTCGCTGCCATAGCGGTTAAGCGGTACAGCATCGTGATAGGCCTGAATGATTTCTGGCGTATGAACGGCAATCGACAGTTTGGTTTTCACAGGGCCCGGGGCGACACAGTTCACGCGTATTCCGTATTCGCCCAATTCACAGGCCTGCTGCTTGGTCAAATGCGCAACGGCGGCCTTGGATGTGCCATAGGCCACCCGCAAGGTCGATGCGCGTAGGCCCGAGATTGAAGCGATGTTCAAAATTGCCCCTTGGGTTTCCTTTAGTATCGGGGTTAGGGCCTGTGTCATGTAAAAGACGCCGTCCAAATTCGTTTCCATCACACGGCGCCATTTGGATTGATCATGCTCCTCAATCGGACCAAAATCCGCAACCCCTGCATTATTGACCAAGGCGTCCAATCGCCCGTGTTCGGACAAAATACGCGCGGCGATTTCACCGCCTGCCTGTGGGTTTGACACATCGTACAGATAGGCACTGGTGTTTTCCAACGCCTGATGAGTTTCCATCAAGGCCTCTTCATCCCGATCAAGCAGAATTGCGTGATATCCGTTTTCCAAAAATAACTCGGCGGTTGCCTTGCCGATGCCGCGGGCGGCCCCTGTGATTAGTGCAACTTTTTCCATCTCTGTCCTCATGCGTTTTCCCCACACTTCGCGAATTTTCCCAGAATGAAAAGCACAAAACGCAGCGGTGATTTTACGTACGATCATCAATGGGGTTGTGAACATTCGAAAAACCCAGGCGCGACTGCTTGCTTTCGCAGGGGTGAAACATTACCTCTTGGCCAGTGATAATGAGGATGCCATGACCCGAACCCCAAATTCCCTATCTGATTTGACCCAACATATGCTGGACGCTGCCAAGGCGGCGGGCGCAGATCAGGCGGATGCCGTCGCGGCCCAAGGCACCTCTATTTCAATTGATGTGCGAAATGGCGCGTTAGAACACGCCGAACGTTCAGAAGGTGTTGATATTGGTTTGCGTGTCTTTATTGGACAGCGCAGCGCCATTGTTTCGGGATCAGATGTGCGTCCCGACACAATAGCGACCATGGCGGAACGTGCCGTTGCCATGGCCAAAGAGGCACCAGAGGATCCGTTTACAGGGTTGGCAAATGCATCAGAGTTGTCCCAAGCACATGATAAGTTGAATTTGGAAATGGCTGATGACACACCCGAACCCACAGCCGCCGAATTGGAAGAGGATGCGCGCCGCGCCGAGGCCGCCGCAATGGCCGTTGCAGGCGTGACGCAAATGGATGCCGCTGCCGCGGGATATTCCGCATCGGATGTTTTCATGGCGACAAGTAATGGGTTTGCAGGGGGTGTGGCCTATACAGGGCGATCCACCTCTGCGGTTGCGATTGCAGGCGAAGGCACAGGGATGGAGCGGGATTATGATGCAGATACCCGCATTTTTCAGTCCGACCTGCGCAGCCCAGAAGAAATTGGCGCACAGGCGGGCGCGCGTGCGGTAGAACGCCTGAACCCGCAAAAACCAAAAACGGGCAGCTACCCAATCATTTTTGATGAACGCATTTCATCCTCGTTAATCGGACATCTATTGGCCGCAACCAATGGCGCAATGATTGCGCGTGGATCAAGTTGGGCCAAGGATTTATTGGGTGAACAGGTTTTGCCCAACGGTTTGTCATTGATCGAAGATCCCCACCGTCCACGCGTTAACGGATCACGCGCCTTTGATGGAGAAGGTTTGGCAACATCAAAACGTGTGATCGTGGATAATGGCGTTTTGACCGGCTGG
>JAAEZW010000194.1 GCA_018222665.1 Paracoccaceae bacterium | reverse complement strand
TGGTGGTACAAGTTGCGCGCAATAAGGAGCTGTTTGAACAACGCTTTTCCCGCGGTATTCCACAGACAAGCGTTGAAAAGATTGGCGCGGCCCCAAATCGTCGCGGAACATCGGTGACATTTCACGCGGATGAGCAGATTTTCGGCGCGAACCGCTTTAAACCCGCGCGTTTATTCAAATCTATTCGGTCCAAAGCGTATTTGTTCAGTGGCGTGGAAATTCGTTGGAAATCTGAAATTGATGATGGCACGACACCAACCGAGGCTACTTTTCATTTCCCAGGTGGGCTGGCCGACTATCTGCGCGAAACATTGAATGGCGCCACGACCTATTCCGAAAATCCATTTGCGGGTGTCGTTGATTTTCAAGAGCGTTTTCAAACACCCGGCAAGGTGGAATGGGCCATCAACTGGACCCCATCACGCGATGGTTTTATTCAATCCTATTGTAACACCGTTCCCACACCCGAAGGCGGGACGCACGAAAGCGGTTTTTGGGCCGCTATTCTGAAAGGCATTCGTGCCTATGGCGAACGGATCAACAATCGCAAGGCTAAGGACATCACGCGCGAAGATTTGATCACTGGTGGATGCGCATTGGTCAGCTGCTTTATTCGCGAACCCGAATTTGTGGGTCAGACAAAAGATCGTCTTGCAACCAACGAAGCGGCGCGATTGGTTGAAAATTCCGTACGGGACCATTTCGACAATTGGTTGGCAGCAGATACAAAATCAGCGGGAGCAATCCTAGATTTCCTTGTTTTGCGCGCAGAAGAACGCATGCGCCGTCGTCAGGAAAAAGAAACCGCCCGTAAATCTGCAACGAAAAAACTGCGCCTGCCAGGTAAGCTAACCGATTGTACCGCCAAAAACCGGGAAGGTACCGAGCTTTTCATCGTTGAGGGTGACAGTGCGGGTGGATCGGCCAAGGGCGCGCGAAACCGTGAAAACCAAGCCTTGCTTCCCCTAAAGGGTAAGATTCTTAACGTCCTAGGTGCCGCATCAAATAAGCTTGGGCAAAATGCAGAAATCAACGATCTGTGCGAGGCGTTGGGCGTTGGCATGGGAACACGCTTTAATCTTGACGACTTACGGTATGAAAAAATCATCATCATGACCGATGCGGACGTTGACGGCGCGCATATTGCCTCATTGTTGATGACATTCTTTTATACCCAAATGCGCCCTTTAATTGATAACGGTCACCTATTCTTGGCCTGCCCCCCACTCTATCGTTTGACCCAAGGCGCCAAGCGTTTGTACGTTTCAAACGATTTGGAAAAGGACACCTATCTGACCAAAGGGATTGGCGGCAAAGGCAAGATTGACGTCCAACGATTTAAAGGTTTGGGCGAAATGGATGCCAAAGACCTCAAAGAAACAACAATGGATCCCAAGACGCGCAAATTGATCCGCGTGACCATTGACGAAGACGAGCCAGGCGAAACAACGGATTTGGTCGAAAGGCTGATGGGCAAAAAACCCGAATTGCGTTTCCAGTACATTCAGGAAAATGCGCGTTTCGTAGAAGAGTTGGACGTGTAGGACCCCGACATGCACCATTACGCAGCAATCATGTTTCTGGCGGGGATCGGAATTCCCATCCTAGCCGCGTTGAATGCAGCTCTTGGTCGTTTTATCGTATCTCCAATCGTTGCCGCCGCAATTCTGTTCACGATCGCGGGCCTTGTCACATGGGCCCTGGCATTTGCAACGGGCCTAAATCCATTGAAAACTGTTAGTCAGGTCCCAAAGCATCTGTTTTTTGCCGGTGTACTGATTGCGTTTTACGTTCTTTCAATCACATTTATCGCGCCAAAATTTGGTGTTGGGAACGCAGTCTTCTTCGTTTTGTTGGGACAGTTGGTCAGCGCCGCGGCAATCGATCATTTTGCCCTTTTTGGCGCTGCGCAAAATTCTCTGAACTTTGTTCGTGCCAGTGGCATTGCCGTTATGGCGTTTGGTGTTTGGATCACACAGCAGGCTTAAGGCCCTGCAATTTATTCACTGTTTCTGACCACATAATGGGATCTTGATATCCGTAATGCGCGGTCTGCGCATTATACTCTGAAATAAACCAGTCGCGAAACGAAATCGGCGATCGTCGATTGCGTTCTAAATACACCCTCAAATCATAGTCAAGGACACCTGTAGGTGTGAATCCAACATGCAGGTGACGCAAACTTAGTTGTTTTGCCGCTTCCTCCATCGGGTGTCCCGCAACCATATTCAGATACAGCGCGGACACAAAACCTGCGCGATCTGCCCCTGATTTGCAATGAAACACGGCCGGCGCCTTAAGGTCATCAAATATCTCGAACAGTTCAAGTAACAGGGCCTTATCAGGCGCGTGACGTGCCCCGAATTTCAGACACACCATATCAATGCCAGCTGCGTTACAGGCTTCCTACTTAAGTAAACCATGCGATTGGATTGGCGCGCCACGTAGATTAACAACCGTTTGGATACCCTTCGCCTTCCACTTCGCGACACGGCGTGGCGAGGGTTGATTTGATCTGTACACATCGGGCGCAATTTCACGCATATTTGTCCACAACACCCGAAAAAATGCGTGATCCATCAAATGAAAATGGACATAGGCTCAAAACCGCCCTTTTGGGGTTTCAATGTCATCCCCAAATGAATCGCGCAGATGGCGTTCCCAAGCAAAGTAGCGATCTGCGATTTTCTTTAACATAAGGGTCCCTGTGCACGGCCTATGTCCTAGGTAAGGTTTCGTCACCCCAAACGCAAGCCATGTTGACGTCGCATAAATCCCGACTATTGATTGATGGTATAAACAAAAGGAATTCCAATGAACCTGTCAAATGGTCAAACATACCTTGCAATCCCAGGGCCTTCTGTCATTCCAGAGGCCGTATTGCGTGCCATGCACCGCGCATCGCCAAACATTTATGAAGGTGAGCTTGTTGATCTAACACACACACTTGTTCCCGATTTGCGCTATGTGGCCCAAACCGAAGGCAACGTCGCGCTTTATATCGCGAATGGACACGGCGCATGGGAAGCGGCATTGGCAAACATGGCCTGCCACGGCGATCGCGTGTTGGTCGCCGCGACAGGGTGGTTCGCACATGGTTGGGCCAAGATGGCGCGCGCCATGGGGATTGAGGCAGATATCGTTGAATACGGCACCCAATCCACAATTGATTTGGACGCGCTAGAAACCGCGCTACGTGCGCACCCCAGCGATTATTACAAGGCCGTTTTGGTCACACATGTCGACACCTCGACATCTGTGAAAAATGATATCGCGGCGGTTCGGGCGTTGTTGAATGATTTGGGGTCGCATGCGTTGCTGGCGGTGGACTGCGTGGCATCATTGGGGTGCGACGAATTTAAAATGGATGCTTGGGGGGCGGATGTCATGGTGGCGGCCTGTCAAAAGGGGTTGATGGTCCCCGCAGGCATGGCCTTTGTCTATTTCAATGACACAGCGGCAGAGCGTCAGAAACAGTTGCCCTACGTCAGTTCGTATTGGGAATGGGGACAACGCGCCAATCCCGAAATTTTGGCACACTATTTCTGTGGCACGGCCCCAACGCATCACTTGTATGGCTTGCGCGTTGCGCTGGATATGATCCGGGTCGAAGGTCTCGAAAATATTTGGACACGTCACGAAACATTGGCCAAAGCCATTTGGGCCGCTGTTGAATGTTGGGGGGCGGATGGACCCATGCGCATGAATATTCCGGACAAATCCCTGCGCAGCACCGCGGTCACGGCCTTGCACATGGGCATTCCGCACGCAAAAAATTTACGCAATTGGACGCAGCATAGGGCGGGCCTAACGCTGGGCATCGGACTTGGTATGTCAACAACCGAGGATCCGAAGGGGGATGGGTTTTTCCGATTTGGTCACATGGGGCACGTGAACGCGCAAATGATTTTGGGTATGCTCTCAACCGTTCAGGCGGGTTTGATCGCGAACAATATTCCCCACGGAACAGGCGCAATAGACGCAGCCGCGCATGTGATTGCAGGCGCTTAAGCGTCTGCAAGCGCCTTTGGCAATGCGGCGGCGACGAATTCTAAATCTTGTTCGCGACCCGCGCTGATGCGAATGCAGCGGTCCTGGGGTGAGACGAAAGGCATCCTCACAAAAACGCCCTGCGCCACCAAACTTCCCAAAACGCGCCGCGCGTAGTCCCCATCACGACCACAATCAATTGTGACAAAGTTCGTCGCAGATGGCAGCGCGACTAAACCATTGTCCGCTGCAATTTGGGAAATCGCCTGCCGAGATGTTTCGACGTCAGAAATCGTTTTGCGCAACCAATCCACGTCCTGCAACGCCGCAATAGCCGCCATTTGCGCCGCGCGGTTCATGCCGAAATGGTTGCGGATTTTTTCAAAGCTTGTGATCAACTCTGTCGCCCCAAAAGCGTAACCAACACGGGCGCCGGCCATTCCATAGGCTTTGGAAAACGTACGCATCCGAATGACACGCGGGTCTTCAATATCTATGGATGGCACTGCATCTGCTGGCGCAAATTCGACATATGCTTCATCCAGTAATAACACAGTTCCGGATGGGATATCATTTAACGCTGCTTCAATTTCAGCGTCTGTTGTCCAACTGCCCATCGGATTATCTGGGTTCGCGAAATACACAAGTTTTGCATCAACCTCTGCCGCTTTAGCCAGCAATGCGGGCA
>JAAEZW010000193.1 GCA_018222665.1 Paracoccaceae bacterium | reverse complement strand
CCTGTTCGTTGAATTCACAGCTCTAAAAAACCCCTATACGGACGATATGACCGCGGGCATGCCCGTTGCCCTGACAAAATTGGGCGAGCCAATCGCTAATGCTCAGATTGAGGTGTTTGAACGGGCCGCTGATGGAACGGTGAATATTTTTAAACTGACCAGTGATGAAATGGGATACGCGATGATCCCTGTGCGCAAGGGCCACGATTATTTGCTTGATCATGTGGTCCTAACCGAGGTTAAAGATCAGGCGGATCACGCCAATGGTGTTTATTGGCAAAGTGATTGGGCGGCTTTGACGTTTTCGGTACCAGAATAAATGACAGATATACTTTGTATTGGCAGCGTGCTTTGGGATGTGATCGGACGGTGTCCCGATCCGATGAAACACGGGTTTGATCGGGCAGGCCACATTCGCCGACACCCCGGCGGCGTGGCTTATAATATTGCCAAGGCGCTCAGCAATCTAAACCTGTCCCCTGCCCTGATCACCAGTTTGGGACAGGACACCGAAGGGGATGAATTGATCCAATCCTGTGATCGCGATGGGATGCGCACAGATTTGATTTATCGCAATCCAAACGCACGCACGGATGTCTATATGGCGATTGAGGATGTGAATGGTGTTGTTGCCGCGATTGCCGATGCGCATTCACTGGAACAGGCAGGATCAAAAATCTTGCTTCCCCTGTGTGATGGAACAGTTGGTTCGGCCCATGCCCCCTTCTCTGGGATTGCCGTGTTGGATGGGAATTTGACGGAAGCCTTGTTGCGCCAAATTTCTACCAATCCCGAATTTTCGGCCTGTGATTTGCGCGTGGTGCCCGCCTCCCCCGGGAAAGCGCAGCGGTTGAATTGCTTTTTGCAGAGTGGCAACGCCGCCTTTTACGTGAACCGGATCGAGGCGGAAATCATTTGCAATGCGCGTTTTCCGTCATCGATGGATGCGGCAAATGCCCTGATCGAATTGGGGGCTGCCCGCGCGATTGTGACGGATGGACCTGATCCCGTGGCAGATGCGCTGCAGGATGCGGAAACGCTCTCTGCCTCGGTTTTGCAGGTGAGCACATTGGCGCAAGTGACAGGTGCAGGTGATGTTTTTGTGGCCGCGCATATCCATGCGGAAATGAACGGGCATTCGCGGGCGGACGCCCTTTTGGCGGGGGTGCAGGCCGCCGCAGATCATGTTGCAGGAAAGTAAATGTATACACTTGACATAACCGCCGAAGTTCAAGCCGCACTTCGGAATAATAAACCCATCGTCGCGTTGGAAAGTACGATCATCACCCATGGCATGCCCTGGCCGCAGAACTATGACATGGCCAATCGGGTAGAGGATATGGTGCGCGCGCATGGGGCAACACCCGCAACCATCGCCGTGATTGAGGGGCGGATTAAGATTGGTCTGGACCAAGATGCCTTGAAAACCTTGGCCCAAACCCAAGGCGCGCGGAAACTGTCACGGGCGGATTTGGCGGTCTGTCTGGTGGATGAAGCAACAGGCGCCACAACTGTGGCCGCAACCATGATTTTGGCCCATTTGGCTGGTATTCACGTATTTGCAACAGGTGGGATCGGCGGTGTGCATCGTGGCGCAGAACACAGCTTTGATATTTCCGCAGATCTCCAAGAGCTTGCCCAAACCCCAGTTACGGTGATTGCGGCCGGTGCCAAAGCGATTTTGGATATTCCCAAAACATTGGAGGTGTTGGAGACCTTGGGCGTTCCTGTCATTGCCTATAGGCAAAATGAATTGCCCGCCTTTTGGTCACGCACCAGTGGTTTAAACGCCCCCCTGCGTATGGATGATCCCGCGCAAATTGCTCAGGCGCAAAAAATGCGCAGTGCCTTGGGCCTATCTGGTGGGCAACTGGTGGCCAATCCAATTCCAATGGACGCTGAAATTCCCCAAGACCAAATCGAACCCATTATTAATAAAGCCCTAGGGGAAGCCGAGGCGCAGGGTGTATCTGCCAAGGCCGTAACACCATTCCTGTTAAAGCGGATATTTGAATTGACCGCTGGGCGTTCATTGGACAGCAATATCGCACTGGTTTTGAACAATGCGCGACTTGCCGCTGAAATTGTATGTGCCATGGACGAATGACCATTGTCACGAAACCCATTGCTGCCTATGCTGACCCCGAGAGATGGCAGCCATGACCCAAATGTTCGAAAAAGATCCGCAAACAAAACTGCGCACGCCGTGGTATTCGGGGTTGCGTAATAGTTTTCTGACGGGGATTGTGGTTATTGCGCCTGTCGGTTTGACAGTTTGGTTGATCTGGACCGTGATCGGTTGGGTGGACGGATTTGTTCTGCCTTTTGTGCCCGACAGTTATCAGCCAGAAGCCTTGATTAAACGGGTACTTGGTCCTGAAACCGAGGTGAATATTCGCGGTCTGGGCGTCATCTTTTTCCTATTCTTTACGACCCTTATCGGGTGGCTTGCCAAGGGGTTGATTGGCCGATCAATGATCCGATATGGTGAAACGCTGGTTCATCGCATGCCCGTTGTGCGCAGTATTTACAGCGGTGTGAAACAGATCGCTGAAACTGTGTTTGCACAACAAGAACGTTCCTTTGAAAAGGCCTGTATGATCCAATATCCCCGCCGTGGCATTTGGGCCATTGGGTTCATTTCCACCGTAGCACGTGGCGAAGTGGCCGAACGTGCGGGCGATGGTGATCAACTTATTTCTGTATTTGTACCTACCACGCCCAATCCGACATCGGGCTTTTTATTGTTTTTCCCAAAATCTGACATCATTGAACTGGACATGAGCATTGAAGATGCCGCGAAATTGGTGATTTCAGCGGGGCTTGTGTATCCTCCATCGCAATTAGGTGATGCCCCCGATGTCGTCCAAGTGAAGGACGAAAAAAATGAGAGCGCTGATTAAACGCGCCAGTCTGAGTATTTTGTTGAGTGTGTTTGCGCCCTTTGCGGCGCTTGCAGATTTGATTGACGCACAGCGGGTGCTGTTAAATGGACAGTTTTCAGAAGCCTTGGAATTTACGCATGACATCGCGGATACCCACCCCGATGATGCGGCCCTGATCAGTGCGCGTGCCCTGATCGAATTGGGTAATCCGAAAGAGGCCGAACGCTATGCCGCCTTTGCGGTGCGTGTTGCGCCAAAATCGAACTCTGTTAACGCGGTGTCATTGTCCAATGCGAAACTGTCGTAAAACTGCGCAAAAGCCGCAGTGGCGATCGCCCAATCGCCATTCAACGTCAAAATTTTGATTGCCTCGTCCCTTAGGTCTTGGCAGTGATTAGGGGATTATTAAGTAAATTTTCTGTTAATTAGATTAACAAAATTGTAGACACCTACAGCGCGGTCCACCCACCATCGACACTAATCGTGGTTCCCGTAATTTGATCGGCTGCGGGTGATGATAGGAATACGCAGGTCCCGCCAAGTTGTTCTACGGTTGCGAATTCGCGGCTTGGTTGACGCTCTAGCATCACCTTTTTGATGACCTCATCGCGCTCCATGTCGTATTTTTCCATGGTGGCAGGAATCTGTGCCTCAACCAGTGGGGTTAAAACATAACCTGGACAAATTGCATTGGCCGTAATCGGTTCTTCGGCGGTTTCCAGCGCGGTTGTTTTGGTCAGGCCGATGATGCCATGTTTTGCCGCGATATAGGCGGATTTGAAGGGTGACGCGGTTAGTCCGTGCGCCGATGAAATATTGATCACACGTCCCCATCCTGCTGCGCGCATTTTTGGCAGGGCTGCAGCGGTTGTGTGAAACGCAGAACTGAGATTAATCGCAATGATGGCATTCCATTTATCAATCGGGAATTCATCAATTGGGGCAACATGTTGAATGCCCGCGTTGTTGATCAGGATGTCGCAAGTACCACTTTCCTCGATCAGCGTACGGCAGTGTTCAGGGTTCGACATATCGGCCTGAATGTAGCGTGCAGAGATGCCAAATTCATCTGACAGATCGGTGGCCAAGGCGCGGTCATCGTCTGTATTTGTAAAAGAGTTCAAAACAATGTCCGCCCCTGCACCTGCCATGGCACGTGCGATCCCCAAACCAATTCCTGAAGTTGATCCCGTGATAACGGCGCGTTTTCCCGATAGGGTCATTTGAAAATCTCCTGCAACATAGAATGCTATGGTTATTTCGCGATTATGCAGCAGATACAAGCAAGTGGCAGTTTGTGGATAAAAAAAAGCGCCTGCAAAAGCAGGCGCCAAGTCATTGAGGCAGGTTTCATACAGGCAAGAAACCTATCGAGCAGTAAATCCCTTATATCGTTAATCTTTGTTCACTCCAAGCTAAAAGTTTGAAATATCAGACAGAGGTGACTAGGCTGACGCTCAGAGCATATCAAGCAGAATGAGAAACCCATGAAGTTTTCCCAGATTTACCAAGGAATCAAGGCTATCGCCATAGGTGTGGCAGTTTTATCCTCTCCCGCATTGGCAGAGCCTCAGCCCTCAATTTCAATGTATGGATCGCCTGATCTGGGTCCTGATTTTGTCTCGCTCCCATATGCGAATCCGAATGCGCCCAAGGGGGGTATGCTGATTCTGGGCGAAGTTGGAGGATTCGATTCGCTGAACCCACACATCATCAAAGGACGCGCGCCCTGGCAGCTTCGGTTTTGGGCTTATGAGACATTGATGGGACGGTCCTGGGACGAACCTTTTACGCTTTATGGTTTAT
>JAAEZW010000192.1 GCA_018222665.1 Paracoccaceae bacterium | reverse complement strand
GAGTCAGCAGGCATTGGTGTGGCGATGGTAGGATCGCTTTACCTTATGTTGGTTGTACTCTTCCTATCACTGCCCTTGGGCGTTGCCGCGTCCATCTATCTTGAGGAATTTGCAAAACAAAATATCGTGACGGATATCATTGAAATCACCATTTCAAACCTTGCGGCGGTGCCATCAATTGTATTTGGCATTCTGGGATTGGCGGTCTTTATCAATTATGTCGAATTGCCCCAATCAACGCCGATTGTTGGTGGTTTGGTCCTGACCCTTATGACAATCCCGACAATCATCATTTCAACGCGTGCGTCATTAAAATCTGTTCCCCCCAGCATTCGCAGTGCGGCACTCGGTTTGGGCGCATCCAAGATGCAAACGGTGTTCCATCACGTCCTGCCGTTGGCAGCACCGGGCATTTTGACGGGTACAATTATTGGTATGGCGCAGGCACTTGGCGAAAGTGCACCTTTGTTGTTGATTGGGATGATCGGATACATCGCAACCAATATGCCAGGATCAGTGGCTGAGGGTCTGTTTTCACCGAATTCGGCGATGCCAGCACAAATTTACGAATGGGCCAAACGTGCCGACCCTGCATTTATCGAACGGGCATGGGGCGGTATTATTATCCTACTGGTTTTCCTGCTTACAATGAATACGGTGGCTGTGATTTTACGCCGTCGGTTTGAGCGTCGCTGGTAATCGCGTCAACTCTGAACCCCAGTTAGAAACCGTGTCAGGTTGATCCCCAAACTGTCGCTAATATAGCCCCCCTCTTGGACCATGAGGCACGGCAGGCCAAGACTAGAAATGCGCGAGCCGATGCGTTCAAATCCGTCTTGGGTAATAGCCAATCCTTCAAACGGATCGTCGATTGATGCATCTAGGCCAAGTGCCACAACTATGACATCACTGCCAAAGTTTCGGGCACGCGCAAGGCCAATATCCAGCGCATTTAGAAAATCATCGTCTCCCGTTCCCCGTGTAAGTGGCAGGTTTAGATTGTACCCCAAACCCTGACCTTCGCCCTTTTCCTGTTCGTACCCCCAGAAAAATGGGTAAAACCGTTCGGGATCGGCGTGTAACGATACGGTCAGAACATCGTCGCGGCGATAAAAAATACCCTGCGTCCCATTTCCATGATGCACATCGACATCCAGTATCGTTGGGCGCATTCCGTTCGCCAACAAATACTCAGCTGCGATCGCCGAATTGTTCAAAAAACAAAATCCACCTGCCTGATCTGCATAGGCGTGATGCCCCGGGGGACGCGAAAGGGCATAGGCATTTTGGCCACCCTTGGCGATGAAATCAGCGCCGTTCAGGGCACTTTGCGCGGACCAATAGGCCGATTTCCATGTGTGTTCCGCGATAGGACACGCCGTATCCGCCTGATGATATCCCGCCTGACCCACTGCGGAACGGGGATAGCCATCTTCGCGCGCTCTGGGATGGATATTTGGAACGACCTCTTCGCCGCCACCGGGAATGCGTGTCCAGCGTTCGTGTATATTTTCCAAAAAGGTCAAATATTGGGGCGAATGGATTTTTGCGATGTGACCTATCCCCATGTTTGTTGGTTCGGCAAACACACATCTTGCATCCTTTGCGCCTGCGCTTAATATCGCAACACGCTTGGGCTGTTCGGGATTTGGTGCAATTGCACCCGAACGCATAAAATATTTTGGATCATGCTCTGTTTGACGGGAATCAAGAAACGCTTTCATATCCACTCCGTTTTAGGTGAACGCTATCCTTGAGTTCGATTTCGGGTCAAGGGCTAGGTTCGCAGCATTATCAGACCAAAAACGCTTCGCCGATGCAAAATTTATGAATTAGAAATTGAAGTCCACTGAATTTGTGCGATCTTGATCATGAATCGACAACAGAATTGGGTGATATTATGCAAGGTTATTTATCCGCTTCAGATTGCAATTTGGATGCATTCAAAGCGCTTTGTTCACAAAAATTAGACCCCAAAGATGTGCCACATTCTGCGGTGATTAACGCAAATGTGCCAGTTTACGATTGCGCCGCGCTTGCCGAAAACATCAAGTCCGACGAAGGACGACGCAAAATCATGGCGGAATGGTCCAAGGTTTTGATGGATTTATCGGGTGTCATTGTTTTGCGCGGTGCTTATCATAATACGGATGTGATCGATGCCGCCAGCGATGTTTTCCATCGTATTATTGCTGACGAAAAACAAACTGCAAAATCCGGTGCAGATCATTTTGCGGCATCTGGTGCGAATGATCGTATTTGGAATTCATTGCAAAAACTTTGTTTGAATGCGCCTGATGTGCATGTGAATTACTTCGCAAATCCATTTATTGATGCTGCGTGCGAAGCCTGGCTTGGTCCGCATTATCAGATGACTGCACAGGTGAATTTGGTCCGACCTGGTGGTCAGGCACAAACGGCGCATCGGGACTATCACCTCGGGTTTCAAAGCGTTGACAAATCGGTGCAATTTCCGGGTCATGTACATCAATTATCACCGGTTTTAACGTTACAAGGGGGGATTGCGCATTGTGACATGCCTATTGAAAGCGGCCCAACCAAATTATTGCCGTTTTCACAGAAATTTCTGCACGGATACCTTGCGTACCACCAAGATGACTTCAAAGAGTATTTTGAGAAGAAGTACATTCAACTCGAACTGAACAAGGGCGATGTCATTTTCTTTAGCCCTGCCATTTTTCACGCTGCAGGCGAAAATAAGAGTACGGATATCCAACGCTTGGTCAATTTGCTTCAGGTATCCTCTGCTTTTGGTCGCGCGATGGAAAGCATTGACCGTGACGCAATGTGCCGCGCGGTTTTCCAATCATTGAAAGACGCGCAATTGACACCAGCGCAGCAGCACGCCGCTATCGCAGCCACGGCCGAAGGCTATTCGTTTCCAACCAACCTAGACAGTGACCCACCGATCGGTGGTCTGGCGCCAAAAACACAGGCGCAAATTTTGACGGAAGCAGTCGATCAAGGCATGGCAAATTCGGAATTTGAAAATCTACTTGATGCCCTAAATCAACGCCGTGACTCGTGATGAATTCTGCAATGAAATTTCAGTAGAAATCTGGCCACATCTGACGTTATCAATGCACAGCAACAGCGTTTCGCGCTATTTACTAAGGATCACCACATGACAGTTAAAATTGGAATATCTCCAATTGCTTGGCAAAATGATGATTTGCCTGATTTGACCAAAGATTACACGATGGAGCAGGCCCTAAAAGAGTCGCGTGAAATTGGATACACGGGTGTCGAACGTGGGCAGCGGATGCCGCACGATACCGACGGTCTTCGTTCCTTTTTGGAAAAATATGATATTGGACTGTGTGGCGGCTGGTGCAGTGGTAATTTGCTGAACAACACCGCGTCCGAAGAATGCGACGCCGTTCAGCAGCAGGTTGATCAATTTATAGCATTGAATGCACCCTGTATCGTCTTTGCCGAATGTTCAAACACGGTGCAGGGTATGATTGACGTTCCCGTCAATGACCGTCCGCAGTTAACGCGAGATGAAATTAAAGCCTACGCCGAAAAATTGACCGAGGTTGCGAAATGGATGCAAGATCGCGGCATGCCGATGGCCTATCACCACCACATGGGGTCCATGATCGAAAGCGAAGATGACGTAAATTGGTTGATGGAATTTTCAGGCACAGAAGTTAACCTGTGTTTTGATACGGGCCATTTACTATTCGGGGGTGGTGATATTTCACGTACTATGGATCGGTGGATGGACCGTGTCCATCACGTACATTTCAAGGATATCCGTCCCGAAATCGTAAAAGATGTTCGTGAAAATAACCGCAGCTTCCTTGAAGCCGTTATCGCGGGTGCATTTACTGTACCGGGTGATGGATGCATCGATTTCTTATCTGTTGCGAAAAAACTTAAGGCAGCAGATTACAACGGTTGGATTGTTGTTGAGGCAGAACAAGACCCAGCCAAGGCGCCACCATACGAATATTCACAAAAAGGCTATCAAAACATCTTAGATGTCTGTGCAACAGCAGGGTTAGAGATTACACATGAAACGTGAAATTCACATTGCGGGGCAACCCGAAAATAAAATCGGACTGGAAAAATTACGCGTTGGCGTTTTGGGCATGGGTTTCATGGGCGGAACGCATACGCAGGCCTGGCAGCGGGGCAAGGCAACATTCAATTGGCCGATTGATGTTGAATTGGTGGCCCTCTTTGACACGGACGAAGACACGCGTGACCTGCATGCAAACCGTTTTGATTTTCAACGTGTCACGGGTGATTGGCGCGAAGTCTGCGAAGCAGATGACATTGATGTTGTAAGTATCTGTACGCCGAATTTCACTCACTGGGAAATGGCCGAGGCGGCTGCGAAATCCGGAAAACACATTTGGTGCGAAAAACCAATGGCGACATCGATGGCGGATGCACGGGCAATGGTGTCAGTGGCGCAGGAACATGGTGTCAAAACTATGCTTGGGTATAATTACATGAAAAGCCCAAGCCTTTTGGCAATCAAAGATTTGATTGCATCGGGCCGTATCGGTGAAATCACCCACTTTAACGGCATCTATTTGGAAGATTTCATGTGCGATCCAAATGTTCCGCATTCTTGGCGTTTGACCAAAAAGGGTGGTGGTAAAGGTGCGCTGGGTGATATGGGCAGCCACTTGATCAGCATGGCAATCTGGCTATGTGGT
>JAAEZW010000191.1 GCA_018222665.1 Paracoccaceae bacterium | reverse complement strand
AGTTGCGGTCAGTTTGATATGCAAATGGTCGAAGGCTGCATGACCTGTCGCAGTTGTGGTCATTCAAAATGTGGATAACATTGCCACCTGACTGGGTAGCGCGTGATCGCTACCCGAGTTGGACTGCAAAGATCATATATTGATTGTGCGTGATGAAGGCCTGTGATGTACGCTCTTTTTCGAACAACCGTTGGCCAAGGCGATAGCGCCGTTTTTCGTTCAGGATCATGCGCAGCAGCCGCGCCAAGAACCAGCGCAAAGTTGGTTTGCCAGTTTGCAGCTCACCATCAACGCGTTTGATCGCGTGACCAAAGACGTTGAACAATTCTTGTTCAAGATCGATCGAGGGCGCGACGGCGGTGGTGATATCCTCGCTTGATGTGACAGTGATATCTGATGCCTGCAGATAGCTTTGAAATTCAGTGATGGAATGTCCGCCGCCCACACGCCGGGTTTTGTCCGTTTTGTCCGCGGATGTGATGCGGAAACAATCGGCGATTAGGATGTTGCCATTCGGCTTTACATATTTCTGCGCCCGTTCAATCGCGGTTTTGTATGGAATGTACTGAAAGCTTTCTGAAAATAGGCAGAGGTCAAATTCTTGGTCGGTTTCAAAGTCTTCGAATTTGCACAGATGAACAGTTGCTTGTGGCGCATTCGCGCGGCAGCGTTCGGCCAAAAATGGGCTGGGCACGACGATGTCCACCTGATGCCCCAATGCGATAAGTTTGCGCGCGGTTTCACCTGCACCGCCGCCCACATCCAAAATGCGCAATGACCCAGATGGCAGATAGGAAAACAGTTTTTCTGTGTAAACAGATTGCGCCTGACCCAAATTCCCTGCGGTAACCTCTAGGTCCGTCCAGATGCCATAATGTAAATTTTCAGCGCCCGTTAGCCATTTGATAAAGCTAAGCCCAATATCAAGTCCGACCGCCTGTGAATTCATCTTTTTTGACATGCCTGCACTGCCCCTTCTTTCACAGGCTTATGTTTGATGGAACATGGCGCATAAAACAAACGGTTTTTGGCGGTTTCGGGTGATTAATTAAGGTTTAAGAATCCTAAACGCTTGATTTACATCCAAAGATTTCATGTCAGGCAATCGCCTGCCACACCATCCCTGATATGATGGCCCCCGTAACGGCCAATCCCAAGTAGGCGGCGAAAACACGTGGTTTCACCAATGCCCAAACCGCAAGTGCGGCTGGAATACAGCTGACCCCGCCTGCGATCATGAAACTTAGCGCTGCGCCTGTGCTCATGCCTTGGGTCATTAATGCGTCAACCAATGGAACGGCGGCATAGCCATTCAAATAGGCGGGCGCACCGATGAATGAGGCCAGGATGATGGTTCCAATGCCTTCTCCGCCCAAGGCCTGCGCGACCCATTCGGCAGGGATGTAGCGGATCATCAATGCCTCGATCGTGTAGGCCAATAACAACCATTTGGTCAGGAAAACCGCGTTTTCGACGGCCGTATCGCGAAAGGCCAGTTTGCGTTCACTATCCTGCCAAAACGCCCAAACAGGTTTCCCCTGAAACGGGGCCTTTACGCCGCAGCATCCACCAACTTTGGGCTTTTCCCGTAATGGATCAACAAAGACAGGATTGTTTGACAGCGCCATTGTGACAAATCCACCAAAGAGGCCCAGACCAATAGCCGCAACGGTTTTGGCGATTGCAAAATCAAATCCCAATGTTCCGCTTGTGATGGCGAACATCGCAGGGTCCATCAACGGGGAGGACAGCCAAAACGCCATCACCGCGCCAAGAGGGGCACCAACGGCCAATAGTGCCGCAATAAATGGGATCACCTCGCACGAACAAAAGGGGGATAATCCACCCAGCAGTGCGGCCAAAACGATCATGCGGGTTTGCGCGCCCTCAAACGCACGGGCCAACAATGTTTCCGCGCCTGTCGCCTTGAGGTAGGCAACCGCAAGCACCGCAAAGATGATAAATGGCGCGGTACTGGTCATTGCATTTGCTGTGAACCCCAAGGTTGCCCCAAATTCAGCAGGCAGAAACAGCGCGACACATACATAAATTACAATGATTGCCGCGAATGCGCCGTCAATGTTTGGGAATTGGCGTGTTGATTGGCTTAGGTCAGTCATGGCATTCATGCTCGCATGTTGGATCACAATCAGCGCAGCATTCTGTCATCAAAAATTGTGAAAGTGTTTCGATTTGATCATATGCGACCGCCGCACAAATTATGGATCGCCCTTGCTTTGTCTGCGTAACCAGACCCGCGTGGTTCAGTATTTTGACATGATGGGTTAGGGTTGATCCCGTGACACCACAGCGATCACCCAAGATGCCAATTGGCAAACCGTTCGGTCCCGCACGCACCAAAGTGCGCAGAACGTGCAAACGTTGTTCAGACCCAAGTGCCGCAAATGTGGATGCTGCAACCTCGAGCGTGAGCGTGGATTCGTCAAATATTTTCATATTTCTAAAATTATCGAAATATAGGCGTACGTCAACAATTGTTTTGCATGTCCTTCGCAACGACCTATCCTTGGGGTATGCCCAATTCCGTCTTTGATGAATTATCAAACTGCCGCCTGTGCGCCGAACGATTTGCCGCCACAAAAACACAACATGAACCGCGCCCCGTTTTTCGCGGGGAACAATCAGCGCGTATTTTGATCGCAGGGCAGGCACCCGGTGCAAGGGTGCATCAAAGTGGGCTGCCCTTTACCGATCCATCTGGTGATCGTTTACGGGACTGGATGGATGTAACGGAGGCTGAATTTTACGACCCTGCCCGCATTGCAATTTTGCCGATGGCGTTTTGTTTTCCAGGATACAACGAAAAGGGCGCTGATTTACCGCCCCCGCCGATTTGTGCCCGTACATGGCGGACGCGCGTTATGGCAGCGTTTTCAAATATTCGCCTAACGTTAGTGATCGGGCAATATGCGCAGAAATGGCATTTGCCACGGTTTAGCAACGTCACTGATACGGTTCGGGGGTGGAAAGCCCACGGGGCGGACGTTTTTCCCTTGCCTCACCCATCGTGGCGCAATACCGCATGGTTAAAGAAAAACCCGTGGTTTGAAATTGACTTGTTGCCCGAACTGCGCCGCCGTATCCAAGAGGAGCTGAGATGAGTGAAACTGTGATTGATCGCGCATTTGCCGCCATGCAAGCCGCGCCCGAGGATGAGGCCGCGCACCTTGCGTTTTATGAACGTGTCGCGGACGCAGAACTGTATCTATTATTGGAAAAAGAAGCGGCCGCAGACGTCATAGAACCCAAGGTGATTGAAGGGGGTGGCGAAAATTTGGTCCTTGCCTTTGATACGGTGGACCGTCTGGCGAACTTTGCGGGCGATGTTGCGCCCTATGTCGCGCTGTCGGGTCGGGTGTTGGTATCCATGTTGGTTATGGAAAAAATGGGGATGGGTCTAAATCTGGGCGTTGAGAGTTCCGAGACGCTGATCCCAAGTGATGCTATTGAGTGGTTAAGCGATGCGCTGGGTGAAACCCCCGATGAGTTTGAGGCACGCCCTGCAGAATTTCTGCCACCTGCGGGTATTCCTGAACAGGTGTTAAAGGCGCTGGATACAAAACTGGTTGCGGCTGCGGGTTTGGTTGAACAGGTCTGGCTATGTCAGGTTGTCTATGATGACGATAGCCGCGGGCATTTATTGGCGTTTATCAATGCCGAACCAAACGCCGAACGCGCATTGGCCAAATCCACGCACGAGGCGATTGCATTTTCTGGCGTTGACGCGGCCAGTTTGGATGTTGCGTTTTTTGACGCGGACGAACCTGCAGCGGCCGCTATTACCAAGGTTGGATTACGGTTTGAATTGCCAGAAATCGTCCAAGAAAAAATCCCCGGCTCTGCACCGGGGATGGATCCAAATTCACCGCCAAAGCTTAAGTAAATCAGACTTTGCAGCGCGCGCCCGTGGGGTCATACATTGGTTTCAACGATGCTGTGGCATCCACCAAGGTACCTGCCACATCGATTTGATATGGTGAGGCCAAAACATCAGCGGCACTTTCACCTGCGCATGGGACATAGCCCATGCCAACCGCGCCGCCCAAGTGATGGCCATAAGACCCCGAGCTGAGATAGCCAACTATTTTCCCATCTCGCAGGATCGGTTCATTGTGATAGAGCAGCGGTTCTGGGTCATTCAGCAGGAACTGCACCATGCGGCTTTCTGGGCCATTTTCCTTGGTTCGCAAAACAGCATCACGGCCTATGAACGCCTCTTTCTTGGTTGAAACGGCGAACCCCAAACCGGCTGCGATCACGTTATCTTCGGTTGTGATGTCGTGACCAAAGTGGCGGAATGCCTTTTCAATACGGCAACTGTCCAGCATATGCATGCCGCAAAGTTTCAGGCCATGATCCTGACCCGCATCCCACAGGGTTTCAAAGATATGCCCCGCCTGATCCGCGCCAACATAGATTTCCCAACCCAATTCACCGACATAGGATACGCGATGCACACGTGCCAGTCCCATGCCAATTTCAATTTCTTGGGCTGTGCCAAAGGGGTTTACATCATTTGAAAAATCATTGGGTGACACGGCCTGCATTAGTTTACGCGCATTGGGCCCCATCACGGCCAACACCCCTTCGGATGCGGTGACATCGGTGATCACAACATTGCGATCGCCTGCGTGACGACGCATCCATGTTTCATCCGCCAAACGTGTGGCCGCAGGTGTCACCACCAAATAGGCCGTCTCAGACAGGCGTGTGAC
>JAAEZW010000190.1 GCA_018222665.1 Paracoccaceae bacterium | reverse complement strand
GCACTAATGCCGCGCGTGCCCCTGCAGCGCCGCCCCCATCACACAAATGGGCCAAGCGGCGCAATGTGGACGCAGGCAGGGTGGAATAGGCATTAAGACGTTCATCCGCACGCCCATCGGCAGGCAAAACCGCCAGCGCGATCCCCTGTTTTTGCGCAAGGTCATAGACCTGCTGCAACCCATATTCCCAATAGGGCACACCACCGATCAAACGGATCAAAATACCCTTGGCCCCGATCAGCGTTTGTTCAACATATGTGTCCACCGATAGGGGGTGTTTTAGGGCCACCAAATTTGCCAATCGCAAGGTTGGCAATTTATCACGCCCCTCACGCCATGCTTGCGCAAATGCCCCAAGGTCGCTGTCAGAAAAGGACAACACAACCAGATCTGCGGGCGTCTGCCCAAGATCCATTGGTGTTTCTGTTTCCTCAAGCCCCTGAGTTTCGCGAAAAATGACGTGCATGGGTTTTAGCCGTTCAAAATGCCCTCAATCGCGGCGCGATTAATGTCATCATGTTCTGCAATAACGACAACGCGCCCTTGACGGTTTTCGGATGGGCTCCATGGACGATCAAACTGTGATCGCACCCGCGCACCCACCGCCTGAACCAGCAACCGCATGGGTTTGCCCGCCACTGATGCATAGCCTTTGACGCGCAAGATGTTTAGCTCATTCGCCAAACGTTCAATACGCGCGGTCAATTCGGCAGGATCGGACAACTCAGGGATATCAACGATGATGCTTTCGAAATCTTCATGATCGTGATCATGGGGGGCATCATGATGCGATGGGCGCGCGTCCAAATCATCTTCTGCTGCGGCCTCAAGCCCCAAAACAACGCGGGCATCCACGTGTCCGTCTGTCACCTCGATCACGGGCAGGTTGCGCGGTGCTTCGGCGGCGATGATGGCCTTGGCCTTTTCACGTGCATCCGTATCTGCCAAGTCACATTTGGTCAGAAGGATCAGGTCAGCACATGAAATCTGATCTTCGAACACTTCTGACAGGGGTGTCTCGTGATCAATGCTGTCATCTGCTGCGCGTTGGGCATCGACGGCCGCAACATTTGGTGCAAAACGGCCCGAGGCCACGGCCTCGGCATCGGCCAAGGCGATCACACCATCCACTGTGATCTTGGATCGGATCGCAGGCCATTCAAACGCCTTTAACAACGGCTTTGGCAGGGCCAAACCAGATGTTTCAACCAAGATATGATCAGGGCGCGGGTTTAGGGCCATCAACGCCTCGATCGTGGGAATGAAATCATCGGCCACCGTGCAGCAAATACACCCATTGGCCAATTCAACAATATTTTCCGCGGGGCAATCAGGAATGGAACAGGATTTCAGGATTTCACCATCCACGCCCACATCACCAAATTCATTCACAACCACGGCCAAACGACGACCACCTGCGTTTTGCATCAGATGAGAAATCAGCGTCGTTTTCCCAGACCCCAGAAAGCCCGTGATAACAGTGATGGGGAGTTTGTTTATATCACTCATAATCTTAGTCCTTTAGCGGCGGAATGCGCGCGATACAGTTTTTTCGGAAATGCTCGGGGCGTTCGCGCCACGGCACAATGCCATCTTCGCTTTGGGCATAGCGTTCTACGCCCTCGGCAATCGCATCCAAATGCGACGTTTCATGCAGGTTTCCATACACATAGGTCCACTTTCCATTGCCCCGCAAAACCATGGAACAGCCTTGCGAACAATTTGACAGGCATTCGACAGATTTCAGTGTCACGCCATCGGGCAACCCCTGAGCCGTCAGATTATCAAAAAGCTGTTGGCCGGGGCGCGTTTCCCCCTCTTCCACGGGCAGGCCGCGGCGGCATTTTGTGCAAACCAAAACTTCCACGTTTTTCTGTGTCACGTTTTGTGTCCTTTGTGTTGGGCAAGCGGATAGGATGACAGGACGGCACAGGGTGCAGGTTCCAGTCACCGGATCACCTCGCCCGGATGGTTATATCGGCTGGCAGGTCTCCCGGCTGGCCAAGTGGGTTTTCCCCTGCGTGAGGCCTTCCCAATCTTTGATCAGTGGCGGACACGCGCTTGGTTTACGGTCGCGAGGGCGGCTGCGGCTCACACAAAGTCGTTTGTGCTCTCGCATTCCCTTTTCACCTGTCCTACATAACAGGCACCAGCAGGTGCTTATGTCACACCCGCCCCTTCAAAAGTCAACGTGGGAAACACCAAATATGTCAGTCACACCCCCAAGCGCCGAGGAACAAGCGCGTCACACCGAAAAAATGAAGAAAATCAAGGCCGCGCGTGATCGCCTGATGGCGGATAAAACCGAAGAAAAAGGCCTGATTATGGTGCATACGGGCAAGGGCAAGGGGAAATCATCCTCTGGGTTTGGGATGATTCTGCGTTGCATCGCACATGAAATGCCCTGCGCCGTCGTGCAATTCATCAAAGGCAGCTGGATGACGGGCGAACGCAAACTGTTGACGGAACGTTTCGCGGATGAGGTGAAATTCGTCGTATCAGGCGAAGGGTTCACATGGGACACACAGGACAAGGCACGTGATATCGCAGCGGCAGAGGCGGGTTGGGAACAGGCCAAGGCGCTGATCCTTGACCCAAGCATTCAATTTGTTTTGCTGGATGAAATCAACATCGCCCTGCGCAATGATTATCTGGACATTGATGAGGTTGTGACATTCCTGTTGGAAGAGAAACCAAAAATGACGCATGTCTGCCTAACAGGGCGCAATGCCAAACCCGAACTGATCGAGGCGGCAGATTTGGTTACCGAAATGGAATTGATCAAACACCCCTTCCGCGATGGAATTAAGGCGCAATTGGGCGTCGAATTTTAGGGGCGTCCAACATGTCACGCGCCATCATGTTTCAGGGAACAGGATCCAACGTGGGAAAATCCATGTTGGTCGCGGGGATTGCGCGCGCGTTCAAAAACAGTGGCCTGCGCGTGGCCCCCTTTAAACCGCAAAACATGTCAAACAATGCGGCTGTGACGGTGGACGGTGGTGAAATCGGGCGTGCGCAGGCATTGCAAGCTTGGGCCGCGGGGTTGGACCCACATACGGATATGAACCCCGTTTTGTTGAAACCTGAAACCGAAACAGGATCACAAATTGTGGTACAGGGTAAGCGGTTCGCAACCGTTGCTGCGCGCGGATATAGCGCCGTCAAACCAAAATTAATGGCGCCCGTTCTCGAAAGCTTTCATCGCCTGAAATCGCAATATGATTTGGTTCTTGTCGAAGGGGCGGGCAGCCCTGCCGAGGTGAACCTGCGCCAAGGGGATATTGCCAATATGGGGTTTGCGCAGGCGGCAGATGTGCCTGTGGTGCTGTGTGGCGACATCAATCGCGGCGGCGTGATCGCGCAAATCGTGGGCACGCAAAATGTGCTGGATGATGCAGATTGCAGCAAGATTTGCGCATTTCTTATCAATATGTTTCGCGGCGATCCTAGCCTGTTTGATGATGGCTATGACCTGATCAAAACAACCACGGGATGGCCTGGTTTGGGGGTGGTTCCGTGGTTTCCACATGCATGGAAACTGCCCGCAGAGGATGCCATGGACCTGCGCCACAGTGAAAAAGGATCTGCAAAAATTGTTTGCCTGTGCCTATCGCGCATGGCCAATTTTGATGATCTGGACCCCTTGGGCCAAGAACCAAACGTCGAGCTGATCATGCTACAGGCGGGTCAGGCGATCCCGGGCGATGCGGATTTGGTGATCATCCCGGGCAGCAAATCAACACGCGGCGATTTGCAATTCCTGCGGGATCAAGGTTGGGACATAGATTTGCAGGCCCATGTGCGCCGTGGCGGATATGTTTTGGGCATTTGTGGCGGGTATCAAATTTTGGGCCGCACGATTGATGATCCTGAGGGGATCGAAGGGGCCGCAGGATCAGATCAGGGTTTGGGATTATTGCAAAGCGATACGGTGATGACCCCGAACAAGGTGCTAACCCAAGTGAACGCACACCACCATGCCACCAATCTGGAATTTCAGGGGTATGAAATTCATATCGGTCAAACCAAGGGTCCCGATTGCGCCCGCCCCTTTGCCACGATTGATGGACGCGCAGATGGGGCCACATCCGCAGACGGGCGCATCATTGGCAGTTATCTGCATGGCATGTTCAGCAATGACACCTTTCGCGCCGCGTTTTTGGCGCAAATGGGCATAAAATCTGAATTGGGGAACTATCGCCAAGATGTTGAAACCACATTGGACCAATTGGCCGCGCATTTGGAACAGCACGTGGATCTGGATGAAATCCTGCGCCTTGCGCATTGATGTCTTCGTGTTCATACGACGCTGTAGAGGCACAACCTACCTGACAAGAATTTCTCATAACTCCAATCCTCCTGTTTTGCCTCTGACAAAGCTTCGGTTTGAATAGACAGTCGTCATCAACCAATCTTATTCCAACTGATGAGATAAACTTACTTCAGTTATTGCCATTTTCCGTATTTCTTGTGCTAATCTACGGTTAAGCACACGCCCGTGGGCGGTTAACAGGGCTGAGGTGACGAAGCCCCCGCCCTTCGGGACGGGCGTGGGCTGGATCATACGCGATTAGTCTTCGCCACGGCTCAGACCGCGCATGATCTGAATGCACAAAATCTAAGTCCGATGCTATTGATTATGACGCGTGTTTCACTAGGCTATCGCCATTATACGGACATAGGATTTACGCGCCATGTGTGGACGGTTCATTTTAGGGGATAGCAATTGGGCGGCCTATCATGATGCGCTGTCGA
>JAAEZW010000189.1 GCA_018222665.1 Paracoccaceae bacterium | reverse complement strand
GACTTTGCGTATTTTGGTCATCATCCAAATCATCCACACGTAAAACCATTGGAACACTTTCGCCAATGATCCCAAAGGCCGGAGCATTCAAAATACTTAGCTTTCGATCAAACGTACGCTTTTCTCCGATCACGATGTGATGCACAGGCACATCAATTGGAAGGCCCGCAAAATCCTCATGCGCCTGACCATCAGAAATTATGAAAATACCGCTTAGCCGATTTGACGGAATATCCGATAGCGCCTGCCGAATTTCCGAGAAGATAAGGGTGCCCGAATTCTTTTGACCGTCTTTTACACGCAAGATTTCGACTTCACTATCTTTATTCGCAACACGCTCCTGTAACTGGTTCAGTATCAAATCTGTCTGCGCCGCGCGTTCGGCGAGGCCATGGGAACTGGTTTCATCGACAACAATCAGTACGATGTCGCTTAGCCCCTGCCGCTCTTCAATCCGCAAGCTTGGGTTTGCAAGCGCAAGAAGGACAAATCCAGCGGCAAGCATTCGGAACGGCCAACCCCGCAAACCGAGATATCTGGCATAAAGTACCACGGCAATCGCTGTCGCGATTAGGATCGTGAGCAACGGAAATGGAAACAAATAGGAAAAAACGACCGACTGCATCATTGCCCCAACCGATCTAACAAGGCAGGGACATGCACCTGATCTGATTTATAGTTCCCCGTCAAAACATGCATAACAAGGTTGATGCCAAATCGAATGGCCATTTCCCGTTGCCGTTCCCCAGCCCGACCACGCCCAATGGGGTACATTGGATCACCCTGTTCGTTGATTGCCCAGGCTGCAGCCCAATCGTTCGACCCAATAATGACTGGCGTCACCCCGTCATTCAGTTTTCTAAACGGTAATGTGGGATCGGATTGCTCTTTGTTCACTGCCGCCTCGACCCAGACTTGACCGTCCAGATAACGCCCAGGGGCATCTTGGATCAGGTAAAATGTCCTGTTCATAACATGATCCTTTGGCAGTGGATCAAGCGGCGGAATATCCAATTGCCGCAACAGGTCGCGCAAATGCCTTTGCGTTGTTCCAATCCCTCCGTCGCGGCTGTCAAATACAATGACCCCACCCTGCCGCATGTATCGGTTCAGTCGATCAACCGCGTTGGGAGTAAGTGAAATGTCTTTGTCTGGAACAGGCCAATACAAAAATGGATAAAAAGCCAGCTCGTCAAATCCTACATCCACACCAACAGGTACACTCGGTTCAACCGATGTTCGAAAGAATAAGGCGTCAGACAAACCAAACAGACCAGACCGCGCCATTTGATCCAAACGTTGATCGCCCGTCAAAACATGCGCAAAGGTAATTTCGGATGCAGCACTTAATTCACCCTGCGCACGAACCAAATTGGGCGTGGCCAAACAAATACATGAAACCAGCAGAACCAAGCGCCCCGCAACACGCGCCGATGCGATTACGTCGGCCATAAGTAAGAAAACTGCTAAGACGAACAGGTACTGCGCAAGCGGTAGTGCATTTGCAACATCTCCCCCTACCCGAACCGACACGTCGGCGGGCCATTTCATAGGGCGAATATCCCCCACGCCTGCACCGATATTTCGGGCAATGGTGAAACCATCAGATGTATATATGCCACCTGGCACTTCTGCGCTGATCCCTGATGATATCAATTGTTCTGATGAGACCGAGATTGGAATTTCTGGGTCGATCAATGCACCAAAATGATCAATCAATTTCACACTTTGCCAGGTCATGTCGTCAGGAATTTCGGTGCTGTCCAATGCCAATGCACGTGACACCAATCGCTTATTCATATCGATAAATAATTCCGAAAGGGCCAGGTTTGACCAATCTGCATTCGCTGTGATGTGGAAAAATACGACTTGGCCATCCCCCAGCGCCATACGTGTTACCAGCGGGGTCCCATCAGACAATTCCCCAATAACCCGTGATGATAGGTCCGCATCAGGCTCGGCCAGAACCTGGGCGTTCACCACGATATCGTCTGGAATTTCCAATCCAAAAAAGGGGCTTTCACGCGAAAATGGCGCAAGTTTTTTTGGCGTTTCCCATGTCATCGCACCACCAAGCTGTCGTCCACCCTGTCGCAAACGAACGGGCATCAATTCTGATGCCCCCAAATCAACTGCATTTAGCGCAGTTGTGGGCCCCGCGAATTGCACCAATGTGCCCCCATTTGTGACCCAATTGACCAATTCCGCTTCGTCAGGGAGACGTGATACGTCCGTCACAAAGATCGCATCTGGTTTGGATAACAAGATATCGTCCAAAGACTGTTCAACAATCTCTGCGTTTTGCCGCAGCGCGGTGCGCAAATAATGCAGAGGCTGAAGCAGTTCGGCGACTTCTTCAGATGGATCAATAGAAAACAGACCAACCCGAGGACGCGCCAAATAATCGGAAACATGCACAATCGCTCCTGCATGATGTTCGCCTTCCAAGACAACATCGGTCAGACGCGCGCTCAGCTCAGCTGGCAGTGAAACCGCCGCGGTCAGGGTATCAAGTGAAACAGGAAGGCGCGCAAATTCCGCACGCGCACCACTGGGGGTTAAACCGCGAAATACAACATTGGGCACGTCAGAGGGTGCATTAGAAAAACTAACCTGAGCGATCAGGTCATCGCCATCGCGCGACACAGATTGAAGCACACCAATGTCCCCTGACGGCACACGAATTTCAACGTTCCCGCGATCCTGTAACACATCAATCAGCGCTAAACGTTGGTTGCCATATTCCAATCCATCTGAAAACCAAACCGTGTCATAGGATGATGAAACTGAAGCAACTGGATCAGAGCTGTCTTCAAAATTTGGAACCCACGGTTTTGGGGTCCAATTTGCCAATCGCTCTTGGTGAAAATCGGCAGTTTGCCAATCCAACGCATCTGGGTTGGCAATATCCAAAACCGCAATCAATTTTTGATCTGTTTCTGCAGAGCTCAATAACGTTTCAATTTGTTCTCGATGACCTTGGGCAAATTTTTCATGCGCGAACCCGCCATCCAACACAATCAACATCCGATCCTGTGTGAAACTGTTTTCGCCATAACGCAGCTCTGGTTTGGCAAGACCGAAGATGATTGCCCCAAGCGCAATCATGCGCATCAATAATAGCCACAATGGTGTACGTTCGCTGACCTGATCCTTATCTTTCAATCCCAACAAAAGCGTAACCGCCGCAAATGTCCGCTGCACAGGGGTCGGTGGCACAGCCCGCAGCAAAAGCCATATCACTGGCAAAACGGCCAGTGCGATCAGAATAAAAGGATACGCGAACTGAATCATCCTATCGCATCCCAAGTTGTTCGATGCACAAACCCAATATTTCACGGGGATCTTGTTCGATAGAAACCGTTAAAAATGTCCAACCACACGCTGCCGCAATAGTTTGCAACTGTTCATTGTTGTGCTGAAGTTTTTCTAGGTACTCTGACCGTAATGCACGTGCCTGATCCGATTGGAAAACGGTGGACCCAGTCGCATTTTCAAATTTGACGCGTCCAGAAAACGGAAACGTTATTTCGTCTTTGGTGAGGACTTGTAATAAACTGCCTGTTACGCCGCGTTCAGCGTATTGTGGGATGTACTCAGACAATTTTTCAGTATCGTTGAAAAAACTAGACAATAACAACGCTTTGGAATTTTGCGGAATGTTGTTTGCCGATGACAATTGCCATACCTGATTATTTGGTCGCATCGATGTTTCGGCAATTTCTGCTTGATCACTTGGCCGATCCATTTGCAGAAATTCACCACAGTCAATCCGCACCTTTTCAGAAGCACCTGAATACACGTACCCCAATGTGAGGGCGATCAGGGCATTCACATAGGCTTTCGATTTTGGGTGATCAATGAAATTATCGGCGCTCCGATCCACCATGATCGACAAAGTTTGCGGCGCGCTCCATTCCGTTTCACGCACAAACAATCCGTCTGATTTAGCGGACTGTTTCCAGTTGATCAGCCGCGGAGAATCCAAGCCATTTTCAAATTTTCGAAACTGCCAAAAATCTGAACCTGCTCCCACAATGCGGCGGCCATGCTCGCCCATTCTAATCGAACGACTTAGACGACGTGCTTCTAGCAGGATCGTTTCAACTTCGTCGCTATATCGTTTCGCGTCGGGAAGGATTCCCGCATGTCCCATCATGCAGCACGCGCCCGCTGTTCGATGTCATTCAAAACGCTGCTAATCAATGTATAGACATCCATACCCTGCGCCGCAGCAGTGTATTTCAGGCTCATCCGATGACCTAAAACAGCATGTGCAAGTGCATGAACATCCGCCATCGTGGGTGATACGCGACCCTCTACAATTGCATGCGCCTTGGCCGCCAAAACCAGCGCCTGACCCGCCCGCGGACCAGGTCCCCAAGATACAAAATCATTCGTTAGATCATGGGCATTATCCACGTTTGGTCGTAGCGCGCGAACCAATTCCAAAATGGTGGACAGAATATTTTCGCCCAACGGAATTTTCCGTATCAATGACTGTGCCGCGATTAAACCATCTGCATCAAATACCGCTGATGCCTGCCCATTATCGGAGCCTGTTGTCTCTAAAATAATCGCACGTTCCGCGTCGATATCGGGGTAGCCAACCTCGATCGATAATAGAAAACGATCCAGCTGTGCTTCAGGGAGTGGGTAGGTTCCCTCTTGTTCGATTGGGTTTTGCGTTGCCAAAACAACAAAAGGTTTTGGAAGTTCATAATTTTTGCCTGCAATTGTGACGCGACGCTCTTGCATCGCTTGTA
>JAAEZW010000188.1 GCA_018222665.1 Paracoccaceae bacterium | reverse complement strand
GCGTTTGGCAAGAGTGATCAACCGCATAGAACGGAACATCCGATGCACGTGGCATTGCATAATCCATGTATGATGCACTTAGCAGTTGACCATTTTCGTCATACGCACAGTTTTCCATCAACGCTTGGCCAATACCCTGCGCCAATCCACCGTGCACCTGACCCGTAACAATCATTGGGTTAATGATATTGCCAAAGTCATCTGCAGCAGAGAACCGCTCAACTGTGACCTTACCAGTATCTGGGTCAACTTCGACCTCACACGCATATGCCCCTGCTGGGTATGTAAAGTTTGACGGATCATAGAATGCAGTTTCTTCTAGACCTGGTTCAATATTGTCCAAGGGATAGTTGTGTGGAACATATGCCGCCAATGTGACATCGCCCCATGCACATGATTTATCCGTACCGGCAACTGTGAACTGACCATCCTTAAGCTCGATGTCCGCCTCAGATGCTTCTAGCAAGTGAGAGGCGATTTTCTTCGCTTTGTTGATGATTTTCTCAGTAGCGCGAACCATTGCAGAACCACAAACCGCGATTGAACGCGATCCATATGTGCCCATACCAAATGGAATTTTCGAGCTGTCGCCATGCACGATTTCGATCATGCTTTCGTCAATGCCAAGCATTTCTGCAACCACTTGTGGGAATGCAGTTTCATGGCCTTGGCCATGGCTGTGCGCACCAACCATCACACTGATTGAACCTGTTGCATTTACGCGTACTGTTGCGGCGTCGTATAGACCCGCACGCGCACCTAATTGACCTACCAGATTTGATGGCGCAATACCGCAGGCTTCGATGTAGCAGTTCACACCAAGACCACGAAGTTTGCCATTCGCTTCTGATGCTTTGCGACGTGCTTCGAAACCAGAGATATCTGCAATCTCTTCCAGCTTATCCATTGTCGCAACATAATTACCAGTGTCATATTCAACAGCAACTGGCGTTGCATAAGGGAACTCTGTGATAAAGTTTTGGCGACGCAATGCAATTGGATCAACACCCAATTCACGCGCTGCTTTGTCGATCACGCGTTCAAGCTGATAGGTTGCTTCGGGACGACCAGCGCCACGATAAGCATCAACAGGAACGGTGTTTGTGAATACGGCTTTCACATTTACGTAAATCAACGGCGTCTTATAGTTACCCGCCATCAATGTACCGTGCAGCCATGTTGGAACAGACGGCGCAAATGTGGATAGGTAAGCACCCATGTTTGCCAATGTTTCTGTGCGTACAGCTGTGAAGTTGTTATCGGCATCAAGTGCCAATTCAATCTTTGTCACGTGATCACGACCATGTGCATCCGAAATAAATGCTTCTGATCGTGACGCGGTCCACTTAACTGGACGGTTGATTTGACGCGCTGCGAATGTACAGAATGCTTCTTCTGCGTAATGGAAGATTTTTGTTCCAAATCCACCACCCACATCAGGTGCAACAACACGCAACTTATGCTCGGGAATGCCCAAGACGAATGCACCCATCAACAAACGGATGACGTGTGGGTTCTGCGATGTTGTGTACAGCGTGCTTTCATCGTTCGCGCGGTTGTAATCACCAACGGCAACACGCGGTTCCATTGGGTTTGCAACCAAGCGGTTGTTAACCAATTCCAATGTGGTCACATGCGCCGCGTTTTTGATTGCTTCATCAACAGCGCCTTTGTTTTCCTCAACAAAACCCCAGTCATAACATAAGTTATCACCTAGATCGTCATGAACGGTTGCGGACCCTTCACTCAGTGCAGCTTTCATATCAACAACTGCTGGCAGTTCTTCGATGTCGATATTCAATGCTTCGCCCGCGTCGCGCGCTTGTTCCAAAGACTCTGCAATCACGGCAGCAATTGGATCGCCAACGTGGCGCACCTTGCCCTGTGCAAGAACTGGGTGTGCTGGCTCTTTCATGGCTTCGCCATGACGGTCCGTTACCTGCCAACCGCAGGGCAGACCACCGATACCTTCAAAGTCTGCACCAGTGAAAATGCGAACAACGCCTGGCATCGCCTCGGCGGCGGATGTATCAATGCTATTGATTTTTCCGTGCGCAACGTCTGAGCGTACAAAATGAACGTATGTTTGTCCGTGAATATTGATGTCGTCGGTGTACTGACCTTGACCTGTCAAAAACCGGACGTCTTCGCGGCGCTTTGAGCTTGCGCCAATGCCACTATCTTTTGGCATGATTTCCTCCCTAGTTTTAGTTATTCAGCGGCCAATTGACTAACATCTTGTCCAGATGCAGCCATGATCGCTTTGACGATGTTGTGATACCCTGTGCAACGGCAAATGTTGCCTTCAAGGTGATGACGGACTTCTGCTTCTGTTGGCTTTGCATTCTTCTTCAAAAGATCTGCTGCCGCCATCACCATACCTGGTGTGCAGAATCCACATTGTAGTCCATGATGCTCTTGAAATGCCGCTTGGATCGCGCTGAGTGATCCGTCTGCATTCGCCTGGCCTTCGATTGTAGACACGTCTGCGCCATCTGCCTCTGCTGCGAGCATCGTGCATGATTTAACAGCAATGCCATCGATGTGAACGGTACACGCACCACATTGACTGGTGTCACAACCAACATGCGTCCCCGTTAGGCGCAAATCATTTCTGAGAAAGTCAACGAGCAGCGTGCGCCCTTCAACCTCGCCAGAAACGGATTTACCGTTTACTGTCATGGTAATGTTTGCCATTTTTCTCCTCCCTAGTGAGATCTAATTTTAGTTTGAGACAAGACGCCCCAACCAACCTTTTTTCTTTTCGCCCCCTTCAGAACCCTCAGCCTCCTCCGAAGGTCCTTGTACGGCATTTCTGAATTCTTCAAAAAACTGGTCAGCCATTTTCTTGGCGAACCCATCGATGATGCGACTGCCAAGTTGCGCAAGTTTTCCGCCCACTTTGGCTTCCACGTCATACGATAACAATGTACCGCCATCTTCATCCGTCAAGAAAACCTTGGCGCCACCTTTGGCAAACCCCGCTGCACCGCCTTTGCCTTCACCTGAAAGCGTCAGGCTTTCACCTTCCACGATATCGGACAGGGTGACCACACCTTTGAAGGTCGCTTTTACGGGTCCGACCTTTTGTACAACTGTCGCTTCAAACCCATCTTCTGGGCTTCCGCTCATCTCTTTGCAGCCCGGTACGCATTGCTGCAAGACTTCTGCAGACAACAATGCCTGCCAAACTTCGTTTCGATCAGCTGCAATCAGTTTAGAATCTTTAAGGTTCAAGATTAGTCTCCGACTTCATTAAAACAGTAGTTTTCCCGTAAATTTAAGCTTAGCCAAGATGTAGCTTTTGCAAACTCATACCGACCTGGAGTGTCAGTCTTCAAAAATCAGGACGAACTGTCCAGTGCTATTTTATATTTTTATTTTTAGAATAGGCCGATGGGGGTTACCCATTGGTGTTTTTACTTTCGTAAGTACACATAGTACGCGCCACTTCCACCGTGTTTTCCATGTGCTTCACTCACTTGCAAAACTTTATCGCGTAGTGGTGGCATACGCAGCCATTGGGGAACTTGATGGCGCAAGATTCCAACTTGTCGGGGAATTGGCCCCTTATCTTTTTGAAATTTGCCCTTTCCAGTGATAACCAAAACCAAACGCATGTTTCTCGAATAAGAGGTCATCAAGAAATGAATCAAGGCCTTGTGTGCCTGTGCAACCGTCATACCATGTAAGTCAAACGACGCTTCGGGCGTGCTTTTTCCCCGCTTCATTTTTTTGAATGCTTTGTAGTCCATCTGGACTGAGGCACTTTCGAGCACAGTTGATATGCTGGGCTTTAAATCATTTTTTACACTTTTTTGTGCGACGTTTGCCCCAATTTCAAACTTGTTAAGCTCAAATTTCTCTTTCTTGTTGGGGTTAACTTTTGGCTTAGGTTTGGCCACAGAATTAACGTATTGGGGTAAACTTAATGGCGTCGCAGTTTTTGCAACCCGCTCCCAAAGCTCCACTTCATCAGATTTTAATTTTCTGCGTGGCATAGTTTATCTAGTGGTTGCCAAATAACGCATCATTCACTTGTTGCGACCAGTTGCCAATTTGGATCATTGGATGAAATATCACGCGCAAATGTCCAGATGTCTTTTTGCCGCTTAACCTGTTTTGAATCGCCTTCAATAACAGTGCCATCGCTACCCAATACCACAGATGTCATTTCAGCTGAGAATGAAACCGAAATTTCGGCCACTCCCGTTTCGCGGTCAAATGTGGCATCCATCAAACGGGTTTCGCGTGTGCCTAGGTATTCCGCCTCAATGACCAGTCCTTTGGATTTACGATCTTCGATAACTTGATCGAAAACATCCTCGATCTCCTCGGAAATGAAATCGCGTACTTCATCGATGTTTCCATTTTCAAACGCCATTAAAATCATTTCATACGCATATTTCGAGCCGGCCAAGAAATCATTCACTGTAAAACTGCTATCACGTTGCTTCATCATGGCTAATGCTTCTGCAGCGGCACTGCCTTTTTCTACATTGTCGAGGATATCAGCATCCTCTCCACCCTCAATCACTTTGAAGTCGGGGCGTTCTGCTTTTGGTGCATGTTGTACCGTAGGTTTTTCAAACCCTTCCCGCGTTCCAAGAACATTGCGCAAGCGCATGATCAAAAAAATCGCGATTCCAGCCAATACCAATAATTCAATAATTGCAGGGCTCATAAGTTGCCTCGTCAGCTTTCTAGAAATTTTCAACGTTAGTCCTTATGTAGGTAACAATGTTGGATGAGTCCACCAACGCAACGAATTGGAGTAAAAAATATGTGGCT
>JAAEZW010000187.1 GCA_018222665.1 Paracoccaceae bacterium | reverse complement strand
CCGTACGTTAGCATCGCGTTTAATACCCGTCAAAACGTCATGCGCGTCTGCCATTTGAGGAACCCATTTGGGGCTTACAAAACTTGTCACCTCAATCTTTTGAAATCCTACAGCAGTCAGCATATCCACTAATGCAATTTTATCGGCTGTGCTGATCATTGCCGCTTCATTTTGAAGACCATCACGGGGGCCCATTTCAAAAATCGTGACTTTTTCCATAAATGTCGTTCCTTGTCTTGATTGCAGCATATATTTGGTGCCAACTCATTCAAGACAATTGACAAAGACCGTAGCGTCATCATCAATTCGAAATGCAATTTGAACCCCAAAAGGTGACCCCAATGACAGAGCTTGACCCACAATTGATGCAACAGGTGCGCGCGCGTTTCGCCTATGTGGATACCTGTCCGTTTCAGGGATCTCGCATTTTCTTTGAAAATGCTGGGGGTGCTTTGACACTGAATTCTGTTGTTGAAACCTCTACCAAATTTGCGGCAATCCCCGATAATCAAGGGCGAGAAAATATCGCCTCTCATGAGTTGGTTGATACGATCAACAAGGCGAAATCTGACGCGGCTGATTTGTTTGGCGCGTCATCAGGCCAGTTTTTTGTAGGCGAAAGTGGGACAGAATTACTGTTCCGTTTGGTGCGTAATGCCTCCACCGCAGCCGAAGCGGGCGGCGTGATTTTAGGATCAACAATTGAACATCCTGCCACCCGAAGTGCTGCACAACACTGGGCAGAGAACACCAACCGCCCGTATGTTAGTGTCCCGCATGACAATGAGACGGGCCTTAGTCGTGCCGAGGACTATGCAAAATATGTAACGCCCGACACACGTGTCGCCTGCATCCTTCACGCATCCCCTGTTACGGGAATGGGAATGGATATCGCCGCAATTGCCGCGGCGATCCGCGCGGTGTCTCCTGAATGCTATATTGTCGTAGATGGCGTACAAAACGCGGCACATGGCACATTGGACATCGATTCATACGATGTTGATGGATATGCGATTTCACCCTACAAAATGTTTTCCCGACATGGATATGGATTTGCGTGGGTATCAGATCGTTTTATGCATGCCCCTCATGAACAATTAATCGGCGGCCCCGAAACCGCGTGGGAATTTGGCACGCGTGATACAGGATCATATGCAACATTTAGCGACGTGGTCACCTATCTTGACTGGTTAGGTGCGCAAACCGCCCCGTCCGAAAATCGTCGTGAACGCCTGATTGGTGCAGGCAAGGCGATTTTGGGTCATGAAAAGGCACTATGCGATGCAATAATCCAAGGCATCGGAAATTTGTCAGGGTTGGCGGAAATGACAGACGTGGAAATCATTGGCGGCGTTGATAACCCAAATCGCAAGGGCATGGTGTCGTTTCGGATCAAAGGCAAGGCCTCTGCCGAAATTGTAACAGCGCTGAACGAACGCGGCATTCGCACCCATACGCGCAAGGCGGATCACTATTCTGGTAATGTCCTTGATCCGCTGGGGTGGAGCGATTGTGTCAGGGTTTCCATGTGTCACTACAACACAATGGACGAAGTGCGCAGTTTCCTGACCGCGATGACGGAAATATCGGATCTATAAATCTCGCGCCCAAAACTGAAGTGACTTTGGGGTTTCATGGGCCACATCGATATCTTTCCAGCTGAAATACGCAATGGCGTTTGAAACTGTTCTGTAGCCCCGTTTTTTCCAAAATATATCTAGCGGGCGATAATCAGTGGGGCGCAGGGGATGATCCACAGGACGCTGGACCGCGCAAAACGCCACTTTGCTGCATCCCAAGGCGCGCGCATGCTTTTCACGCAGATCAAAAAACCTATGCCCGATCCCAGACCCGCGATAGGTGTTCAACAAAACGGATTCAGCACAATAGAAAACTTGCGACAAATCCCAATTCAGGCCTTGAAAGGCCGATGCAAATTCATCCGCGTGATCCAACATAGGTGTCCCTGTCGCGGCACCAATCAATTCAGCACCGTCAAATGCCCCAACCAAAACTGCGGCAGGATGATTGCGATAGGCATTTAGGTAATCATGTTCGTAGTCTAAATCACCGTCGTACAAATAGGGCCATTCCCGAAACACGGTGATACGCAACCTCGCGACATCCTCTAATGCCGTATCCAGTGCGGCACCCGTTAATACGCGGACATCAATCATGAAACCTGTGCCGTCCAATCCGCAAGATTGTAATAGGTTACCACACGCGTGATTTTATCATTCGACAGTGAAAAAAAAGACCCTGCAGGCAGTTGATAATTTTGACCCCGCGCTTCGGGTAATCCCGTATCGGTTTTCAGGTAAGTGCCATTTACAACATATTCCGCCGCAGCGCGTGATCCGTCAGAATTTAAAAATATCACCATATCGGTCAGGTCTTCACGATAGCATTCATTCATTTGTTGGCAAAAGCTGCGAAACGCATCTTTGCCAATGCGCACCTGCCCTTCATTCACGTGATGCGCAACTGCATCGTCCAGACAATTCAGCATGCCATCGACATCGCCTGCATTAAACGCATTGAAATATGTTTGGATTGTCGGATGCATCTACCCCTCCAATGCCGGCCCCCAGCGCCGTGTTAATTGATCCACAATTTGATCACGCGTTTGTCGATAAGATGCCAGCTTTGTTTCCCGCGTTTCCCCCAATCCCGTCGGATCAAGGATTGGCCAATATTCGACCGTCAAATGGAAAAACCGCGTCAACTCTAGTGCGCGTCTCTGGCTGGCAGGAGAAAGCGCCACGATCAAATCGAACGAAGATAAATCATCTCCCCATTGTTCCATTTCATCAAAACTGCGCGAACGGTGACGTGACAATTCGACACCGATTTCTTCGCAGGTGGCGATCGCAAATCCGTCTATTTCCAGATCATTGATGACACCAACCGACTGAACATATGTGCCCGTGCCATAGAATTTCTTCATAATGCCTTCGGCCATTGGCGAACGCACTGCATTATGATCGCAGCAAAAAAGGACCGACTGTGGAAGGTCCTGCCCCATGCCTAGCCCCCGAAATGCAAAACGCAGATCAACGTGAACAGACGGCGTGCGGTGTCATTGTCGATGTCCGCCTTGCCCTCTAGGCGTTCTGAAAGAACACGCGCACCTTCGTTGTGAATGCCACGGCGTGCCATGTCGATTGTTTCGATCTGACTGGGGGGCATGTTTTTGACGGCGTCATAATAGCTTTCGCAAATGGCCCAATAGTCTTTCACAACCTGGCGAAACGGCGATAACGACAAATGAAATTCAACCGCCTTTTCGCCCGCCTCTGTAGACACATCAAACACCAATCGTTTTTCACGGATGGACAGATCCAACCGATAAGGACCCGCAGGAACGACGCGATCATCGCGTTTCGGCAATGAAAAAACATTTTCTTCCAGCAGATCAAAGATGGCGACGCGCCGCTCTTGCTCAATTTCGGGCGTGGGCGGCGGTAAGTTTCGATCGTCGATTTCGATATGTGCAATACGGGTCATAATTCTTCACCTTCGTCTTTGGGCTACTTGACCTTTGAACGCTTTGCAATGGTTCTGTGTGCCAATTGATCTGATCAGGGTGTATTGATCTGCTTTAGGCGGGCTGTCACGGACAGGCAATGCGCCTCTAATCCTTCAGAGGATGCAAGGCGTTCTGCAGCTGGTCCAATCTGCGCCAACGCATCTGGCGTCATACGCGACAGCGTCGTGCGTTTCACAAAATCCATCACAGACAGTCCTGAACTAAACCGTGCAGAACGGGCCGTGGGCAGGACGTGATTTGGTCCCCCTACGTAATCGCCAATCGCCTCGGGCGTCCAACCACCGATAAAAATGGCACCAGCATGATGAATTTTTTCGGAAACACCCATCGCATCATCGACACAAATCTCGAGGTGTTCCGGTGCGATCCGGTCAGAGAGTGCGACAGCTTGATCCATATCCGAAACCATAATGATGGCGCCATAGTCACGCCAACTTGCACCCGCGATCTCGCGCCGCTCCAAGGTTTGCAGGAACTTATCAACCGATGCCAAAACAGCGGATGCAAAATCTGCATCATCTGTGATCAAAATAGACTGCGCACTTTCGTCATGTTCTGCCTGACTTAGCAAATCCAGTGCGATCCAATCGGGATTGTTATCTTTATCTGCAATCACAAGGATTTCTGATGGGCCCGCAATCATATCAATGCCAACCTTGCCAAAAACCCGACGTTTTGCAGCAGCGACAAAGGCGTTTCCTGGCCCCGTAATTTTATCAACTGGTGCAACCGATGGTGTGCCATAGGCCAGTGCCGCAATCGCCTGCGCCCCGCCGATGCGGTAAATTTCGTCAACGCCCGCCAGTTCCGCGGCCAAGATCACCAAAGGGTTAATTGCCCCATCTGGTGTTGGCACCGTGATGGCAAGGCGTTCAACCCCTGCAACCTTGGCAGGGATCGCATTCATTAAAACGGATGAGGGATAAGTGGCGAGCCCACCAGGCACATATAACCCAGCGGCACTGACGGGCGTCCAACGCCATCCCAGTTCCGCGCCACTTGCATCTGTCCACCATGCATCTTGGGGCATTTGTTCTGCGTGATAGGTACGAATGCGCTCTGCCGCCAATTCCAATGCGGCGCGATCTTCAGGCGCAACCTTTTGTATTTCTGCCGCAATCTCTGCACCTGATAACCGCAGCGTTTCTGAAGTCAGTGTCAACCGATCAAAACGTTCCGTGTATTCCAACAATGCCGCATCACCGCGCGCGCGCACATCGGCGATGATGTCTGCGACCACTTGGTCCACATCTGGGC
>JAAEZW010000186.1 GCA_018222665.1 Paracoccaceae bacterium | reverse complement strand
GGTTTATGCGATTATTGAAGGGGTCATTTTTAACAGCGGGCCAAAATGATTTCGCATTTCGCAAGCCATCCCAGCCCAAAAAGAGATCATGCGTACTGCTGGTTGCGAGCGAATACCCACCATCGGTGCGGTGGCGGAACGCCAATTTACTATCGACAGCACCGCCTGCGAACACTTCTGGCAGTTCAGATGTTTTGACCACGGTTGCGCGCACAGATAGTTGTGGGATGCGCACACCATGCCCCTGCAAAAACAGTGAAGACCACGCGCCCCCACACAACAGTACCTGTTCACAGGCGATATGGCCGTGTTCTGTGATGACACCACTGATCTGACCATTTTTGGTGTCTAGTCGACGCACAGCACAATTTTCGCGGATCAAAACGCCCTTTTCCGCGGCCAATCTGGCAAGGGCAGGGACCGCCACCCAAGGTTCTGCGCGCATATCGGATGATGTGTGCAATGCCCCTCGATATGAACGATTCAGGTCAGGGATCATCGCCTGTACCTGAGCGCGCGACATTAGGTTCGATTTAAGTCCATGCTCGGCCGCAAGAGATGTGAATGTTTCATATCGTTCAAGTTCGCTGTCACTATCACTGAAATAAACGATACCACCCTGACGCAGCCCGATATCGCAATCCAGTTGCGCATTCAGATCCTGCCAAATGCGATTGGCCTCCATCATAATGGGTAGCTCATCTGGGTCGCGTCCCTGTTGGCGTATCCATCCCCAATTACGGGACGATTGTTCACCTGCCACACGTCCCTTTTCGCACACGAAAACAGATTGCCCATGACGGCGCAAAAAAAGGGCGGCGCAAATACCAATCACGCCGCCGCCGATGATAACAATATCCACCTTATCGGGTAACGCCTGCGCATGTTGTAGTGGCGTATGTATCCCGATTGGAAAGGTGAATGCCGACATTTATGTTTATTCCGCTGCTTGTGAATAATCGCTCATTGGGGGGCATACGCAGATCAAGTTGCGATCTCCATATGCGTTGTCTACACGATTAACGGGTGGCCAATATTTGTCCACACGGAATGCACCTGGTGGGAAACATCCCTGTTCGCGGGAATAGGGGCGATCCCAGGGGCCGACCAAATCCTCGACAGTGTGTGGCGCATTTTTCAGCGGATTGTTGTCGTGATCCATTGTGCCGTTTTCGATTTCGGCAATTTCCGCACGAATGGCGAGCATCGCGTCACAGAAACGATCCAATTCAGATTTGGTTTCTGATTCAGTTGGTTCAACCATCAATGTGCCAGCAACGGGCCACGACATTGTTGGGGCGTGGAACCCGCAGTCCATCAGGCGTTTTGCGATATCTTCAACAGTAACGCCCGCACTTTCGGCAAATGGGCGCACATCAAGAATACATTCATGGGCAACGCGACCATTACTTCCTTTGTATAGGACGTCAAACGCGCCTTCTAAACGCTTTGCGATGTAATTGGCGTTTAGGATCGCAACACGTGTCGCCTGCGTCAGCCCTTCTCCACCCATCATCAGGCAGTAGGCCCATGATATTGGAAGAAGCGAGGGCGAGCCAAATGGCGCTGCGGACACTGGACCCGCTGCTGTTTCTTCTAACGGATGGCCTGGCAAATGCGGAACCAAATGCGCCTTTACACCGATTGGACCCATGCCCGGACCGCCACCGCCATGCGGGATGCAGAATGTTTTATGTAGGTTCAGGTGGCTTACATCGCCGCCAATATCACCTGGGCGGGACAGTCCGACCATGGCGTTCATGTTGGCACCATCAATGTAAACCTGACCACCAAATTTATGCGTGATTGCACAAACTTCATGCACTGTTTCCTCAAACACCCCATGTGTCGATGGGTAGGTGATCATACAGCCCGCTAGGTTATCTTTGTTGGCTTCGGCCTTTTGGCGGAAATCATCAATATCAATGTCCCCATTTTCGTCCGAGTTTACGGCAACGACTTTCCAACCAACCATTTGCGCGCTGGCAGGGTTTGTCCCATGGGCTGACATTGGGATCAGGCAGACGTTGCGATGCGCCTCACCACGTGCGGCGTGATATTCCGCAATTGTCAAAAGGCCTGCATATTCGCCTTGTGCCCCTGAATTGGGTTGCATCGAAATCGCGTCGTATCCAGTGATATGGCACAGTTTGTCCGACAAATCATCGATCAGTTCCTGATAGCCTTCCGTTTGATCCGCAGGTGCATATGGGTGGATCAATGAAAATTCGCGCCAGCTAACAGGCATCATTTCCGCAACGGAATTCAGCTTCATCGTGCAGGACCCCAGCGGGATCATGGCACGATCCAATGCCAGATCACGATCTGAGAGACGGCGCATGTAGCGCATCATTTCCGTTTCGGCACGGTTCATGTGAAACACATCATGTTCCAAATATTTTGTGGTGCGCTTATTTATATCAGGAATACGATACTCTGGCGTCAAATCATCATCGGCTCGTTCAATGCCGAACGCGCGCCAAACCGCTTCGGTTGTTTCGCGTCGGGTGCGTTCATCAAACGAAATGCCCACTTTGGTCTTGCCAACGCGGCGTAGGTTTATGCCTTCGTTCACAGCAGCTTGGATAACCCCCTTTTGCAGCAAACCAACATCAACCGTGATCGTGTCAAAAAACGCCGCAGGTTCGATTGTAAATCCCGCCTCTTCCAACCCTTTGGCAAGGCGCACGGTTTTGCGGTGAATGCGCTGGGCGATCGCCTTTAACCCCTCGGGTCCATGGAAAACGGCATAAAACGACGCCATCACCGCAAGTAGTGCTTGGGCGGTACACACGTTTGATGTCGCCTTTTCGCGGCGAATATGCTGTTCACGGGTCTGTAGCGATAGGCGATAGGCTTTGTTCCCATGGCTGTCGATTGAAATGCCTACGATCCGACCTGGCATGGAGCGTTTATAGGCATCTTTCGTTGCCATATACGCAGCGTGTGGTCCACCGTATCCTTCAGGCACACCGAAACGCTGGGTGCTACCAACTGCGATATCGGCACCCATCGCGCCTGGATCTTTCAGAAGCGTCAATGCAAGCGGATCGGCCGAAACGATGCCAATCGCCTTTTGTGCATGCAGCGCCGACATTTCAGCTGTGAAATCACGGATGTGCCCATGTGTTCCAGGATACTGAAAAATTGCCCCAAATACCGCAGTTGGGTCGAGATCTCCGGGGTTTCCAACGATCACCTGAATGCCCAGTGGTTTTGCGCGGGTTTTCATGACCGCAATGTTTTGGGGATGACAGTTTTCGTCAACAAAGAACGCGGTTGCTTTTGATTTGGCCACGCGCTGGGCCATTGTCATGGCCTCTGCGCAGGCTGTCGCTTCGTCCAATAGGGATGCGTTTGCGATTTCCAAACCGGTCAGATCCGAAATCATTGTTTGAAAGTTCAATAATGCCTCAAGTCGCCCCTGAGAGATTTCTGGCTGATAGGGTGTGTATGCGGTGTACCACGCAGGGTTTTCCAGAATGTTGCGTTGGATCACAGGTGGTGTGACAGTGCCATAGTATCCCTGACCAATTAGACTGTTCATGACTTTGTTTTTCGATGCCGTGACGCGCATGTGATAGAGCAATTCCCGTTCTGACAATGGTTTGCCAAAATCTAATGGCTCTTTCTGGCGGATCGATTTAGGCAATGTTTCGTCGATCAATGCGTTGAGATTAGGAGCACCCACCATTTTCAACATGTCACTCATCTCGGCTGGAGATGGGCCAATGTGACGGCGGTTTGCAAAGTCATAGGGCAGATAGTCAGTTGGTTTGAAAGGCATCTGAGTGCTCCTTTATCATAGGAAAATTTGGAATTAACCGATCAAAGCGTTGTAGCCAGCTTCGTCCATGTATTCGTCCATTTGCGACAGGTCGCTTGGTTTGATTTTGAAAAACCATGCATCGCCCATCGGGTCTTCGTTCACCTTGGAGGGTTCGTCTGTCAGCGCTTCGTTGATTTCAACGATTTCACCATCAAGGGGGGCTAAAATATCTGATGCGGCTTTCACGCTTTCGATCACGACCACTTCATCGTCTTTCGATACTGTGTCGCCTTCTTCGGGTAGTTCGACAAATACGATGTCGCCCAATTGCGTGCTTGCGTGTTCTGTGATGCCGACGACAACAATGTCCCCTTCAACGCGCAGCCATTCGTGCTCTTCTGTGAATTTCATTGATCCTCTCCTTGCTTAACGTTTGAAATTTGCGGGTACGAAAGGAAGTGCAGAGACTTCCACGGGGTGGCGTTTGCCGCGCACCTCTCCGTATAGCGTTGTGCCAACTGTCGCTAAATCGGCAGTGACATACCCCATTGCAACGGGTCCTTCGACGCTGGGTCCAAATCCGCCTGAAGTCACTTTGCCCACCGCGTCAGTGCTCGTTTCGTCGGCAAAAATTTCCACGCCCTCGCGCATCGGGGCGCGTCCCGTTGGGCGTAATCCGACACGACGGTGTGGCGCACCATTTTCCATTTGACGCAGGATAATATCCGCGCCTGGAAACCCACCTGCGCGTGCGCCGTCGGCGCGTCGGGCCTTTTGTATTGCCCAATTTAGCGATGCAGAGGTCGGCGTCGTATCTGTGTCAATGTCATGCCCGTAGAGGCACAAACCCGCCTCAAGCCGAAGTGAATCTCGTGCACCCAATCCAATAAATTCGACATCATCATGTGCCAACAGCGCACGTGCCACGGTTTCAGCCGCAGCAACGGGGATTGAGATTTCGTAGCCATCTTCACCAGTATAGCCAGAACGGGAAACCCAGCATTCCGCACCTGCAATGGGAAGGGTGTCCACATCCATAAAACG
>JAAEZW010000185.1 GCA_018222665.1 Paracoccaceae bacterium | reverse complement strand
ACTTATTCCACACAGATTGCGATCGCCTGATATTTGCACACTTGTTAATGTGTAATTTCTATCCCAAATGAGAACAATGTTCTGATTAATGGGATAGCGACATGTTTGAAGAATTCGGTTTTGAAACTCTCACAGCGGCCCAAGCCAGCCTTTATTTTGCGCTTGGGCTTGGTCTTTTGTTCGGCATATTTGGCGAACAGGTCAAATTCTGTTTTCGTCGTGCATTGATCGGCGCGGACCGTGCACAGGCCGCGGGCGTTTGGGCGATGGCGCTATTGGTTGCCGTATTGGGAACCCAGTACTTTGTCACGACCGAGATCATTGGTTTTGAGGATCATCGTTTCATGGGCGATTTTCCAGTTGTTCAAATTGTGCTGGGCGGGCTTGCCTTTGGCGCGGGCATGGTGTTGACGCGCGGATGTGTCGGACGTTTGACCGTTTTGGGCGCAACTGGAAATTTACGCGCCGTGACAGCCTTGCTGATCTTTGCAGTGGTTGCGCATGCCACGCTAAAGGGTGTGTTGTCCCCCCTACGCACAGCAACGGGTGACATTGGACCAACGTTGGATGCCGTGTCGCTGAGCGATAGCTTTGGGAATATCCTTCCCTTTGCCTTCATTTCGGCGATTACAGCGGCCATTATTTGGCGCAGCGGGTCCAGCCTACTTAGCCTGCTGGGTGGTGCCGCCATTGGTGGATTAGTTGTCGCAGGATGGGTTGGAACAGGGTTCATCCTGTATGATGATTTTGACCCAATCGCATTTGAAAGCCTTGCCTTCACATCCCCATGGACAGACAGCATTTTTTGGACGCTTGCCTCGACCTCTGTCAGTGCCAAGTTTGGTGTTGGACTTGTGGGCGGTGTGATTGCAGGTGCCTTTTTGTCTGCGGCGGCCGCGGGCCGTTCGTCGTGGCAAAGTTTTGAGGGCCCTGCCCATTTCGGTCGCTTTGCGGCGGGCGCATCCTTGATGGGATTTGGCAGTGTATTGGCAGGCGGATGCACAATTGGTGCGGGCCTATCGGGTATTCCCAGCCTAAGCATTGTGCCAATCACAGCACTCTTGGCCATTGGCCTTGGCGCAGTGATCACACATCGTTTGGTAGATGCTACTCCATCGACCTACGGATCCGATGCACAAGGTACCATACCGCACCAACAACCGGCAGAGTGATCAGCGCGGTTAACGCCCCCTTGGTGATTCCAACAATCTCGGCCAAGGGATAGGCCAAATACCCAACCAGCGATACGGCATAATAGCTGATCGCCACGACAGAGAGGCCTTCAACTGTTTTTTGCAAACGCAGTTGAAGGTCGGCGCGTTTGTCCATGCTTTCCAGCAATGCTTGGTTTTGCGCCGATCGTTCCACATCCACTTTGGTTCGTAACAATTCCCCTGCGCGACGTGCGCGATCCACCAATGTGGTTAATCGCGTCTCTGTCGATCTGACAGTGCGCATGGCAGGATCATAACGGCGCATCATAAATTCATAAAACGTCTGACGCCCTTTGAAACGCTCTTCTCGTAATACGGCGATGCGTTGGTCCACAATCGCCTGATAGGCCCATGTCGCCCCAAAGCGAAACGCAACCTGCGCGTCCAAGCTTTCAAGCTCTGCTGAATGGCGCAAAACCGCGGCCAATGTGGTTTCTGCAGGCTGTGTTGCCTCGGCCAAGGATTTCATCAAATCCGTAATCTCGGCATCTATCTGCCCCATGCGTCCCTGAATTTCGCGGGCAGTGGCAAACCCCTGCATCGACAGGCTCTTATAGGTTTCAATTTCGCACAACCGTTGAATGATACGGCCCAAACGCCGTTCACCTGTATCCTTATCCGCAAAGATTGCGACGCGCTGGTGGCCTGTTTCATCAATGCGGAAATCGGCCGCGACAATCGCGCTGTCGTCCAACACGCGGCTGACAGCAACGCTTTCAGACACGAACCAATCTGACAGTTTTTGCGAAATGTCATCTTCATCTTCGCGCAGCTCTGCACGGATGGAAATGGACGTCACCCGCACCGCATCCAACCCCGCCAACCAATCAGCAGGAAAGGCGTCAAAGACCGCAGGATCAAAGGCACGCTCACTCAGCGCGCCTGAAAACACGGTATAGGTCACAAACTCGGTATGTTGTTCCCATTTGATTTTGTAACGTCCAAGGTCCCCAAAATAATGCGTTGCACCCTCTTTCGGGTGGCCCGCGCCATAGCGATCCAACAATGCAATCAGGTCCAACCGATCCTGCGCGCGGTCCCGCCCCGCGGCATTTTCAGGCAGTTTCAGCGCCAAATAGGCAACAACCCCAGGTGCGCGAAACGATGGAAACGGGCGGGCATGCAATTCATTCGCCAGTTTATAGCGCAGTGGATGATCGGTAATCAGTGACATGGGCTGTCCAATTCAAGAAGTCTATTAAAACGATAGGGCCGCACCCCAGATGCGTCCAGCGTTAATCGGGCGCAAAACCAAGCGAAGTGGAATACATCCGCATGCAATGACGCCAAACGGAAACACCCGCCACGTTGGGCGGGTGTTTCAATGCGTATCACCATGATCCTTAGTCGATCATCGTCAGCAGTTTGTTCAAGCTGTCCTTGGCATCGCCATAGAACATGCGTGTGTTCTCTTTGTAGAACAGTGGGTTTTCGATACCAGAATACCCTGTTCCCTGACCACGTTTTGAAACAAACACCTGTTTTGATTTCCAGCATTCCAAAACCGGCATACCCGCGATTGGGCTGTTCGGATCTTCTTGGGCGGCTGGGTTCACGATGTCGTTTGACCCGATGACAATTGATACGTCTGTTTCTGGGAAATCATCGTTGATTTCATCCATCTCCAACACGATGTCATAGGGCACTTTGGCCTCGGCCAATAGAACGTTCATGTGGCCCGGCAAACGACCCGCAACGGGGTGGATCGCAAAGCGTACATTTTTGCCTTTGGCGCGCAAACGCTTGGTCAATTCTGACACGGCCTGCTGCGCTTGGGCAACGGCCATACCATAGCCTGGAATGATGACAACGCTATCAGCGTCGTTCAAGGCAGCGGCAACGGCATCTGCCTCGATCGCGACTTGTTCACCCTCAACTTCCATTGCAGGACCCGCAGCGCCACCGAAACCACCAAGGATAACAGAGACAAACGAACGGTTCATCGCCTTACACATGATGTAGGACAGGATCGCACCTGAGGAGCCAACAAGCGCACCAACAACGATCAACAAGTCGTTGCCAAGGCTAAAGCCGATCGCAGCCGCAGCCCAACCAGAGTAACTGTTCAACATCGACACAACAACAGGCATGTCAGCACCACCGATACCCATGATCAAGTGGTATCCGATGAACAGTGCCGCAACCGTCATGATGACCAATGGCAACATATCGCCAGAGTTCATGTACATGATCAATGTCACCGCTGAAATAACAGCGGCCGCTGCGTTCAACATATGACCACCTGGCAATTTTGTTGCCGCTGATGTGACGCGACCAGACAGTTTGCCATAGGCAATGACCGAACCTGTAAATGTGATCGCACCGATAAAGACACCCAGGAACAATTCGACACGTAGGATCGAAATTTCAACAGATGATTTTTTCGCGATTAATGCGGCAAAGCCCTCTAATGCTTTGCGGGCAGTATCGTCCATTGCCATGACACGTACGATTTCGATGTGCGCGTTATAGCCCACGAAAACCGCCGCCAAACCGACAAGGGCGTGCATACCCGCAACCAGTTCTGGCATTTGTGTCATTTCAACCTTGGAGGCCAGCATATAGCCGATGATGCCCCCCGCCGCGATCAACACGACAGACAACATCCAAAGACCCATACCCGGACCCGTCAATGTTGCGAATACGGCCAAGGCCATACCAACAATACCATACCAAACGGCGCGTTTCGCGCTTTCTTGGCCAGAAAGTCCACCTAGTGACAGGATGAACAGAACCGCGGCAACAACATAGGCCGCTGTGGTAAATCCAAATTCCATCAGTTCACCCCCCAATTAAGATTTCTGGAACATCGCAAGCATGCGACGTGTGACGAGGAAGCCACCAAAGATGTTGATCCCAGCCATGAACACCGAGGCCGCAGCCAAGATGATGACCAGCATCGAACCAGACCCGATTTGCATCAAAGCACCTAAAATGATGATGGATGAAATCGCGTTGGTTACCGCCATCAACGGTGTGTGCAATGAATGCGAAACGTTCCAAATGACTTGGAAACCGATAAACACAGACAGAACAAACACGATGAAGTGCTGCATAAAGCTTGCTGGCGCAATAAGGCCCAGACCAAGGGTCAGCACACCGCCAACGGCCAGCAATGTGACCTGTTGTTTTGTGGCGGCTTTGAACGCTGCGATCTCTTGCTCGCGCTTTTCCTCAGGTGTCAGCTCTTTTGGCTTTTCCTGTGGCTTGGCTGCAATCGCCTGAATTTTTGGTGGGGGTGGTGGGAATGTGACGTCACCTTCGTGTGCAACGGTTGCACCACGGATCACGTCGTCTTCCATATTGTGGTTTACGGCACCATCTTTTTCAGGCGTCAAATCTGTCATCATGTGACGGATGTTTGTCGCGTATAGGGATGATGCCTGTGATGCCATACGGCTTGGGAAATCGGTGTAACCAACAATGGTGACGCCGTTGTCTGTGACAACCTTTTCGTCCATCACTGTGCCTTCGGCGTTTCCGCCGCGCTCTGCTGCAAGGTCAACGATAACCGAACCTGGCTTCATCGCCGCGATCATATCCGCCAACCAAAGTTTTGGCGCATCGCGTCCTGGAATCAGTGCTGTGGTGATAACGATATCAAC
>JAAEZW010000184.1 GCA_018222665.1 Paracoccaceae bacterium | reverse complement strand
TATAGGAACACTTGGGTCTTTAGGACCTCTGCGGCTTGCGCTGCCAAATCCGCATTGTCGCCCAATGCCACGTCCAACAAAACGCGCACTGACGGGCCGCCCTTCATGTGGGACAAAAGTTCAAACGCAAAATCGACTGTGATTTCTGCGACCTGCGTCTGATCCAACACGATTTCTTTTAGGAATTCTGCCTTTACGCCTGCTGCGCTGGTCGTACCTGGAAGGGTGTTATAAATGAAAAACTTCAAAGATTGCTCACGATGCGCGTGGCCCGTGTCTTTGATTTGTGCGATGATTTCTTCCGTCAATGCGGCGTCATCAATGGGTTTTGGGTTCAAACCCTGCTCTTTGCGTTTTTCAATTTCTTCCAAATATGCAGCGTACAAGCTCATGGGTAACTCAACTTTTCGTATCTGTTTCAGTCCAAATATGACCCTACGTCCAATGGGGTTGGATCGAATCATATCGCATTCTGTATACCTATGTATGCAAAGCCGATTTGAGGTGCAAGAGCTTTGCCATAAAGGTTGCAAACGCAGTGATCTCTTACTGAATTTCGGGATATCAAGCAAACCAAACAGCCGTAAATCACAATAGATGCGACCATAGGCATCACCAGACGTGGCCAAGGTCACAATCAGCACTTTTGCAGGGCTTGTCACAATTGCTCTCAAATGGTTGATTGGAAATTGTGGGGCGAACCCGCTATGTAGTTCTTGAGCAACGAGTTTAGGCGCACCATGATGAATATCCGATCGACAATTTTGGGTCTTATCACATTGTTGATGCTGTCCGTCGGGCAGGCACAGGCAGAGCGTGCCTTGGCCGTGGTCGAATTATTCACGTCCCAAGGGTGTTCATCCTGCCCGCCCGCAGATCACGTTTTGGGTGAATTGGCCCAAGAGCGGGATATCATCGCGCTTTCCTATCATGTGGATTATTGGGACTATATGGGGTGGAAAGATATCTTTGGCAGCCCCGAAAATTCGCAGCGTCAGCGCGTTTATGCGCACCGTATGAAGAAAAAGAACGTCTATACCCCGCAAATGGTCATCAACGGCAAGGCGGATGTTGTCGGGTCGCGCCCGATGGATGTAGCCAAGGCCGTGATGAATGCGAAAAAACGCACGATGCCTGTCTCTGTTAAAATCACACCTGTGGCGCAGGGGTTGTTGGTTTCGGCGGCGTCAAATGGACTGCAAAATGGGACATATGATTTGATCGCAGTGGCGATCACGCCCAAGGCAGAGGTGCAAATCAAACGCGGCGAAAACCGTGGCAAAACCATTCGCTATGTGAACGTGGTAAGGGATTTCAAACCGATCGGACGGTTGTCAAATGGACAGGCCCGCCTGACGGTACCTGCGGTTGATGGCGCCAAATTGGCGGTTTTTGTTCAGGCGCAGGGGCAGGGGCCAATTGTTGGTGCGGCGCTTCAGGATTAATCGTCGTCCAGATCGACAAAGCTGATTTCACCGACTGAAATCTGTCCCTGAATGACAGAAACAAGCGCGGTAACGGCTGCTTCACCCTCTTTGGTTTTCACGGCTCCGCGCTCTTCGATTTCCTCGCGGATGGTTTCGGCCATGCGTCGGGATAATCCGCCTAGGATAAATTCGCTGACCTCTTCCATGCCATTCCCGTTTGCGTAATACAGGGCAATCACCTTATCGGTTTGCGCCACGGTTTTTACGGCAGTTGCAATATCAACCGCCGCAATGCGTGTTGGAATATCGACAAAGGTAAAGACACCCGCCAACACACGTTCGGCCAAGTCAGGATCGGTTTCGCGCAGACCATTCATGACCTCATCACGCAGATGATCAGATGCGGCCGTCAGAATTGCGGCAATGCGATCTTCGGGCAGGATGGCAAAGGTGCGTTCGGGTTTATTATCAAGTTGCGCGATAAGGCTTTGACCAATGCGATCAATCAGGCGCAAATCGGCAATTTCATGGGTCAAATCCGCCTGCAAAGATGTGGGAAGAGCTGCCAGATCAATTTCGGCCCCTTCTTGCATCAGAAAACGAACCACAATGGCCGCTTTGGTGCGGGCGCTCATGTCTTTGGTCAAGGGGGCGGGGACGGGGTCAAGAATGTCAATGTCTCGGGGCACTGATATGCCCCAAGGATTAGATCGTAGCAGTTAAGGAATGCTTTCCCAACCTGGATTATTCGCCGAAAACACGTGCGAAAATCGTATCCACGTGTTTTGTGTGATAGCCTAGGTCAAATTTCTCTTCGATTTCCTCGACAGAAAGCGCCGCTGTCACATCGCTATCGCGCAAAAGTTCGGTTTTGAAGTCTTTGCCTTCTTCCCAGACCTTCATCGCGTTACGCTGCACCAAACGATAGGCATCTTCGCGACTAACCCCCGCTTGGGTCAGGGCCAAAAGAACGCGCTGAGACATAACAAGGCCACGGAATTTGTTCATGTTGGCCAACATGTTATCTGGATAGATAACTAATTTATCAACTACGCTGGTCAGGCGGGATAGGGCGAAATCCAATGTGACGGTCGCATCAGGGCCAATATTGCGTTCCACAGAGCTGTGCGAAATATCGCGCTCATGCCACAGCGCCACGTTTTCCATTGCAGGCACAACCGCCATACGCACAAGACGTGCCAAACCGGTTAGGTTTTCTGTCAAAACAGGGTTGCGTTTATGCGGCATCGCAGAAGAACCCTTTTGACCCTTAGAGAAGAACTCTTCGGCCTCTAACACCTCGGTGCGCTGCATGTGGCGCACTTCGGTTGCAATATTTTCAATCGAACTTGCCACAACGCCAAGGGCCGCAAAAAACGCGGCGTGGCGATCGCGCGGAATGACCTGTGTGCTAATCGGTTCCGGCTCTAGGCCCAGTTTCGCACAGACATGTTCTTCAACCCGCGGATCAATGTTTGCAAATGTGCCAACCGCGCCTGAAATTGCGCCTGTTGCGATTTCGGCGCGTGCAGTTTCCAAACGGCGTTTGTTGCGATCCATTTCCGCATAGAACCGCGCAAATGTGAGGCCCATTGTTGTTGGTTCCGCGTGTATCCCGTGGCTGCGCCCAATGCGCACGGTCATTTTATGTTCCTCCGCGCGACGTTTCAGAGCGGCCAAAAGTTGATCCATATCAGCGAGCAGAATGTCAGCTGCACGCACAAGTTGGATATTGAAACATGTGTCCAAAACATCCGAACTGGTCATGCCCTGATGCACAAAACGCGCCTCTTCTGATCCGACATGTTCGGCAAGGTGGGTCAAAAACGCGATCACGTCGTGTTTTGTGACGGCCTCAATCTCATCAATACGGGCCACATCAAATTCAACGTCTTTTGCTTTCCAAACCGCATCTGCGTTTTCGCGCGGGATCACACCAAGATCGGCCATCGCATCGCAGGCATGGGCTTCAATCTCGTACCAAATGCGGAATTTTGATTCTGGTGACCAGATTTGTACCATGTCAGGACGCGAATAACGGGGGATCATGAGATTACCTTTCGTAACGTGTGGGATGGTCCCCTTTACCTCTGATTGTAAAATTGGGCAAGTCGATGCAACATTCTGCGTCAATTCACCCATTGCATTGATTTTCTGCCATTTTACTGGTTGACCTAGGGTATTGTTTCTATGACCCAAAAAGATATACGCCCAAAATAAACTGGTCCAAAGTCGTGAATTGCCGCGCCCGTGAAATTCAAATCCGCATGCCAGGATGCCCGACCCATCACACAAATATGTAGCGGGCAATCGATATTCTGAAAAACCCTAAGTTTTGGATGTTCTTTGCAGCGTTGGTTTTGATCAATACATTCATCAGTCCCAGAAATTTGGACAACTGGGGCGGTTTCGTTCGTGTTGCAAGTATCGTCAGCGTTTCTGCGGTGCTTTATATGTCCTGTGATTTGATGTTGTTGTACCTTCATGCACGCCTTTTTTCGGAAAAACGCGCTGTCGTTTAATATCCCTTGTTTTGGATCTTTTTGATTGTTTTCATCGTCGTCGCATTTGTTGTGTGGATGGCCCCAATTTTAGAACCCTGTGATGTTCCAAACTTTAACGGTGTGGATGAAATGTATCCGGTGGTTTTGATCCACTTGGTTATTTTTGAATGGCTGTTTTATTACTTTTTTGCTGATCATCGAAAAACGCGGCACAACTCAGGATATCGAAACCGTAGTATTGGGGGATCACACAGTTAAGTTATTGGATATTTTTTATGTTCCGGCCAAGAAACATCGTGTTTGCATTTACACGAAAGAGGGAGAGTTAGTGGAGCGATCCCGTTTTCGAGACCTGTTGCAAATTCTAAATGATATCGATGGTTTGCAACCGCATCGCTCCTATCGGGTGCAAACCCATGCGATCCTGCATCTGGAAGGGGACGCAGATCGTTTGAAAATCGTCTTAACCAATGGTGACAAAATCGCCGTGGCGCGCAAGCGCCGCAGCGAGATTGAAGACTGGGCCAAGGAAAAGACCTTGCTGATCCGCGCTTTGGATTAGGCCTGTCCCATTAAAACGGGATCGAACGGATATTTCGTTAGGTTTTCGTAGCCATCCTCGGTGATTAACACTTGATCTTCTAGTTTGATGGAAAAATCATCGCCCTCTGGGCTGACCAATGCCTCAACACACAGCACCATGCCTGCCTCAAGTGGGTAATCATAGGCGCCTTCGACAAAGTTGCTGGGATAGGCGATCAGTGGCCATTCATCACACAGACCAACACCATGCATCATGCATCCATATTTCTGTTTTTGAAAATGATCGTCCAGTTTGTGACCGTTAAAGGTCAAATCGCGCATATGAACGCCAGGTTTCAACATTTCCATATTGGTCATGATGTGTTCATGGGCGTGTTGCATCGCATATATCA
>JAAEZW010000183.1 GCA_018222665.1 Paracoccaceae bacterium | reverse complement strand
CAACGGGTGAACCAGATGCACCGCTAAAGGCGATGTTGGTGGACAGTTGGTATGACGCCTATTTGGGCGTTGTCGTATTGGTACGCGTCATGGACGGCGTCTTGAAAAAAGGCGAACGCATTAAAATGCTGTCCAACCATTCAACCCACCATGTGGACCGTTTGGGCGTTTTCCGTCCAAAGATGCAGGACATTGACGAATTGGGCCCAGGTGAAATGGGCTTTATCACCGCCTCTATCAAACAGGTGCGCGACACCCGCGTGGGCGACACCATCACGCATGAGAAAAAGGGCACTGATGTCGCCCTGCCCGGGTTTAAACCCTCACAACCTGTTGTGTTCTGTGGTTTGTTCCCTGTGGACAGCGCCCAGTTTGAAGACCTGCGGGACGCGATTGAAAAATTGGCGCTCAATGATGCCTCGTTTAGTTTTGAAATGGAAACCTCTGCCGCGTTGGGCTTTGGCTTCCGCTGCGGTTTCTTGGGGCTTTTGCACCTTGAGGTGATCCGCGATCGCATCGAACGCGAATATGACATCGAATTGATCACAACGGCACCTTCGGTGATTTATCACGTCTATATGAAAGACGGGGAAATGATCGAATTGCACAACCCTGCCGATATGCCCGACCTGTCCAAGGTCGATCACCTTGAGGAACCACGTATCAAGGCGACCATTATGGTGCCTGATGATTATTTGGGCGATGTTTTGAAACTGTGCCAAGATCGTCGTGGCCTGCAAGAGGATCTGACATACGCAGGATCGCGCGCAATGGCGGTTTATGACCTGCCCTTGAACGAGGTTGTGTTCGATTTCTATGACCGTTTGAAATCCGTCACCAAAGGGTATGCATCCTTTGATTATCAAATGACGGGGTATCGTCAGGATAATCTGGTGAAAATGGCGATCCTTGTGAACGAAGAACCCGTTGATGCCCTTTCTGTTATGGTGCACCGTGATCGCGCAGAACAGCGTGGCCGCGCAATGTGCGAAAAACTAAAGGAATTGATCCCACGCCATATGTTCAAAATTCCAATTCAGGCGGCAATCGGTGGCAAGGTGATCGCGCGCGAAACATTGGCAGCCCTCCGCAAGGATGTGACCGCGAAATGTTATGGCGGGGATGCATCGCGTAAACGCAAGCTATTGGATAAGCAAAAAGCGGGTAAGAAAAAGATGCGCCAATTCGGCAAAGTCGACATTCCGCAGGATGCGTTTATCTCGGCCCTGAAAATGGACAACTAATTGCGGCGAAATCGCCGCGATTGCGTCAAACTTTTCTCAACTTTAGGTGGCACCCCTTACGGCAACGACAATCCAAGGGGTGTTCTCATATGCAAAATATCAAATCCGCGTCTCTGAAAATTTGGCGCGACACGAGTGGAATGATGGCAACCGAGGCATTTTGGGTTCTATTGTTCCTGATCGGTTTTGGATAGTTTGCCTATTATTTCCTGTTTCACTACAGCGCCAATAGCGAATTGTGGGACACAATCATGCGAATTTGGAACATGATTTACGCCGTTTATAATGGTGAGGCCATGGATGGGATGTCAGAGGCCTTGGGACAAGAGGCGCTGTCGGAAAAAGCCAAGGAATAATTTTTCTAAAAATTTCGCAAAATTATGCTAGGCCCCTTTTAGCCAACAAGAGGAGCGGCACAATAACTGCCACGACGAAAATCTCGCGCGAACTAAAACTTGCGATCTTTGCAGGCTGCATGATTTCCTTCATCAGCTTTGGATTTTCTGCCTCTTTCAGTGTCTTTTTGCGACCGATGTCCATCGAACTAGGCTGGGGACGCGAGGTGTTTTCCTTTTCCCTCGCTATTCAGGCGCTGATGTGGGGCATTACCCAACCGCTTGCGGGCATGTATGCCGACAAACACGGATCATCGCGCGTGTTGGCCTTTGGGGCGGTAGTGGCAGCCTTGGGCTTTGCCTTGCGCGGTGTCTTTGATGATCCGACCCTTTTCATCCTGACGGGTTTCATTGTGGGTGTGGGCACGGGGGCCTGTTCATTTCCTGTTGTGATCGTCGCATTGGGCAAGGTTGTGCAACCCGCACAGCGCAGTTTCATCATGGGGCTTGGTACGGCGGCGGCCTCGGCGGGCATGTTCGCGGGCGCACCCATTGCCACAACGCTGATTGGATTGATGGGTTGGGGCGTGTCGATCTTTTTCCTAGCGTTTTCATTCGTGCTTATCCTGCCACTTCTGATTTTTGTTGCGCGTGTGTCGGAAACGCATGCGAGCGCTGGCATGGCAAACAATACATGGGGCGCGGTCAAAGTCGCCTTTTCAGATCGCTCATACACCTTGTTGTTCTTCGGCTTTTTCGTCTGTGGATTTCACGTTCAGTTTATTCAAACCCACCTACCCGCCTATATCATCGACGAAGGGTTAACCCCGATTATTGGCGCATGGTCACTGGCATTGATTGGATTGTTCAACATTGCAGGATCGTTTTTGTCAGGCTGGTCAGGACAGGTTTATCCAAAACCCAAACTCCTCTCTGGCATTTATCTGACACGCGCAATTGTCATAACCCTATTTATCGTGGCCCCACTAACGGGCACGAGCGTCCTATTTTTTTCGGCGGCTATGGGGATTTTGTGGCTGTCCACTGTACCGCTAACCACAGGATTAATCGCGCAGACCCAAGGATTGCGATATTTGTCCACATTGGCGGGTCTTGTGTTCTTTAGCCATCAGGTCGGCGGATTTTTGGGCGCTTGGCTTGGCGGTAAACTCTATGACACAACGGGAGATTATCAGGCCATGTGGATTGCGGCGATTGTCCTTGGCCTAATCGCAACGGTGTTGCATTTACCAATCCGCGAAACACCAGGGGCACTGGCCAAGGCAGAAGCATCATAATTCACGTTTTTGGGATGGTACCGCCTCCCCGGCTCGAACGGGGGACCTCTGGATCCACAATCCAGCGCTCTAACCAACTGAGCTAAGGCGGCCTGACGTGCGATTTAACTTTGCCCTGCGCGGATTGCAACCCTTATTCGCGGATTTTCAAGGGCAAGCGTTGATTTTCCGCGGGCACGCTCCTCTTGCATTGGAGCTGAACTCCAGATAACCCAGTATCAAGCGATAGGAGCATGAAAAATGGGCATCAATACGGAATCTGACATCGAAGCAAACCTACAAATCGGACCAACCGATCAGGGCATGGTGCGGATTTATGTATTTGCGGGTCAATTGGAAATTCCGATGGATTTTGAACCCGAAGAAGCCCAAGAAATCGCCGAAGAAATCCTTGCCGCGGCCAAGGCTGCCGAAACATTGGGACAAAAACGCAAACGCTAAAGCCGCGCGTCAGGATCGCGAAAGCGTTGCAGGCGTAACGCAGCATTTTCCGCAAATTTCCGAACCATCTTTTTGCGACGTGCAGGCGCCAGTTTATCCAAGGGCGCCTCTTTCACAATGGCGGCGTCATAGGCATCGGCGATGATTAATCCGTGCCCCTCGGACAGCAATTCTAGCGGAAAATCCCGATCAACCGCCCAATAAAACCGATCGCACCATTGCAAATAATTGTGCCATTTGTTGTCGGACATAAAATCCGCCTTGGACGATTTGCATTCAACAATCCAAAGCTCTTCTTTGGGACCCAAAACCATCAAATCCACACGCAAGCCCCGCGTTGGAACAAATTCTTCTAAACTGGGAAAGCCCAGTAAACGCAAATGCCGCGCCGTGCCGCGCGCCAGCAATTGACCGGGTTGTAAAATGCCAAAATCATCCATGTGACGAATGTGAACAATCCATGAACATTTTGCAAGGTCGCAAACAGAACAGAACCCAAGAATTTTACCGTCATGGTGGCCCCTACGGAGGAGCAGTATGGCACGTCGACAACGCAAAACCCCAATCGTTCGCAAAACAAACTATGGTCAATTACAGCACGCACTTGGCCCGCAATCGGTGCTGAGTGAGGATAACGTCGCATATATCCACGAAAATGCACTGCGCGTTTTGCAGGACTTGGGCATTTCGGTTTTACTGCCCGAGGCGCGTGATTTGTTAAAATCAGCGGGGGCGCAGGTTCAGGATCAAATGGTGCGTTTCCCCCGGGATATGGTTGAAAACGCCCTGCAAACTGCACCCAAACGCTACACCATGCGCGCGCCAGACACTGCTAAGGATCAAGAGATTTACTTGGGACGTCAACTCTTTGCCTCGTCTGGGGGATGTCCCAACGCCTATGACCGCATCCGTGGACGTCGCCCCGGGGATTTAGAAAGCTATCGTGAGGCGATCCAACTACAGCAAAGCTTTGATATCATCCATAAACTCAGCCCCGCACCCGAACCTCAGGATGTCCCAATTCATCTGCGCCATTTGGCGATGGTGGAAACCCAAATCGCGAACGCGGATAAGGCATTGGCCATCTACGCACGTGGAAGGGCGCAGGTGGATCAGATGTTTGAATTGATCCAATTCGCCTTGGGGTTAAGTGAGGATGAATTCCGCGCAAATCCCTATTGCTCAACCGTCATCAACACCAATTCACCCCGCCTAATCGACAATCCAATGGCCCAAGGATTGATTGATTTCGCCCGTGCTGGTCAGTTGACCATTGTGACACCCTTCTGTTTGGCAGGTGCCATGGCCCCCATCACTGTGGCAGGCGCACTCACCCTGCAACACGCCGAGGCGCTGGCTGGCATCACACTGGCCCAAACTGCATCCGCTGGTGCGCCTGTGATGTATGGGGGGTTTGGATCAAACGTGGACATGAAATCAGGGGCGCCAGCCTTTGGCACACCAACGCACATGCAAATGACATTGGGATCAGGCCAATTGGCCCGCCACATCGGCCTGCCCTGGCGCTCGGCGGCGGGCGCTGCATCTAACACGCATGACATGCAGGCCGCGTCCGAAAAC
>JAAEZW010000182.1 GCA_018222665.1 Paracoccaceae bacterium | reverse complement strand
GGGGAAAAGCAAACCTCGACCAGCTCACTTGAAGAGATTGTGAGCACGCTCACAATTGAGGCGAAAGCGCCAGATCAATTGTAACATTTGGTGTAAAGAATTAATGTAAATGGGTGGCAAAGTTTCATTTTGCCCCCCTTTTTCATGTCAAATCATCACATCCAATACTAAAATAATCACGACCGATCACAGGGGCGTGACACACACGCCTGTTATGGGTTTTCCCGCTGATTGTTTTGGTTATTAAAGGTGCAATTGCGCTGTCCGTTGATCGAGCATTGATGCGTTAAACGCCAAAACGTTCCTGAACATCTTTACCCCACCCAAGTGAAAGCGCCCCTTGGTCATCCACGATCAGGGGGCGTTTCATTACAGTTGGGTTCAGCGTCACCAATTCCAATGGGTCCATTGCGCGTGTGGCATCATCAAACCCACGCCAGGTTGCGGATTTTTTATTCACAATCGCATCGCCAAATTCGGCAAACACGCGGGCCAACAGATCAGGGGAAATGCCGTCTTTGCGCAGGTCAACAAAACGCGCATTCGACAAGGCCTTGATCGCCTTGCGGCAGCTATCGCATGTCTTAATTCCATAAACGTCCATTTTCTGCCCCAGCAATTTTCGAATTATTCTTTTTCTATTTCACTTGAATTTTGGAAAAACAAGCCATTTTGTTTCATGTGCCGATTGCAAATAACACCTCCGACTTCTTATTGGCATCGGATGTTTGTAGGCGCTATCGGGTCACATCAGATCGTCGATCTGCAATTTCGGGAAGAAGAAGAAGGAGACACGGACATGCCAAATGGCACCGTGAAATGGTTTAACACAACTAAAGGTTACGGGTTCATTGAACCCGAAGAAGGCGGAAAAGATGTGTTCGTTCATATTTCTGCAGTTGAACGTTCTGGCATGAAGGCTTTGGCCGAAAACCAGAAACTAAGCTATGAGCTTCAGGACGGGCGTGATGGTCGTGTGATGGCGACCGAACTCCAATCGCTTTAAAGTGACTGAAGCCTGCGTGCCTCTTCGCCAGCAAGGCGGATAAGGTCACGCATATACGGTTTAGCAAGATCATCATCGCGCGTGGCGGCGAATAATCCACGCGTGATTTTTTGTTTTGTCAGTGGGCGTGTGACATAATCGGAACTGTATTTCACCTCGCGCACCACCCAATCTGGCAGTACGGACACCCCTCGATTTGAGGCTACCAACAAGAGGATGACTGCGGTCAACTCTACCTGTCGGATGGATGCAGGTTCCACCTTGGCAGGGATCAAAAGTTGTGAAAACAAATCCAATCGGCTGCGTTCAACGGGATATGTGATCAGGGTTTGATCGCGGAAATCCTCGGCCTCGATAAAGGCTTTTTCCGCCAATGGATTTTGCGCCGATGCCACGAAAACAGGCGCATATTCAAACAGATGCGAAAATGTGATGCCGGGTAGGTTTTCAGGGTCTGATGACACGACCAAATCTACATCCTCTTTTTCCAAGGCTGGCAGGGCGTCAAATGCCAACCCTGGTCTGATGTCCACATCCACATCGGGCCAAGATTGACGAAATCTCTCAAGCACAGGAAACAGCCATTCAAAACAGGCGTGGCATTCAATCGCGATATGAAGGCGCCCTGATTTTCCACTGCGCAATCCTTCGAATTCGGCCTGAATGGCATCGACCTCGGGCAGAATTTTATCGGCCAACCGCAACAGGCGCATACCAGCCGCCGTCAGGCGCAACGGTTTGGATTTGCGCACAAATAATTCGATCCCTGTTTGCTCTTCTAGGTTTTTGATCTGATGGCTTAGCGCACTTTGCGTGATGTTTAAAATATCCGCTGCATTCGATACGCCCCCACTTTCATGAATGGCTTTGACCGTGCGCAGATGGCGGAATTCGATATGCATTTTCATATGAAACTCATAACCTTCTTTAATTTTATGAATTTGCTTCAAAATCACATATCTGGGACAAAGTGGCAAGACAACTTATGGATATGATAATGACCCGACCCCAGATTTCGTTTGAGTTTTTCCCACCACAAAATTTTGAAGGGGCCTATCGCCTGTGGGATACAGTGAACACGCTTGCCCCACTTAACCCACGCTTTATGTCCGTGACCTATGGGGCAGCGGGAACGACACGCACCCTGACCCAAGAGGCCACGTGCGTTTTGCACAAATACACAGGCTGCGATGTGGCGGCCCATTTGACATGCGTGGAAGCAACGCGGGACGAAACCCTGAACATTGCCCGCAGTTATGTGGATACAGGTGTGACAGGCTTAGTTGCCCTGCGCGGCGATCCCCCCGCCGAAAGCGGTGCATTTCGCGCGCATGAGGATGGGTTTCAAAACACTGTTGAATTGGTTGGTGCCCTCGCAGATTTGGATGCTTTTCGCCTATTTGTTGGCGCCTACCCCCAAACCCACCCAGAGGCCGTAGATGCCACGCAAAACATCGACTGGTTGAAACAAAAACTGGACGCAGGCGCAGACGAAGCCTTGACCCAATTCTTTTTTGAGGCAGAGGATTTTTTGCGTTTTCGTGATGCCTGTGCCAAGGCGGGGATCACAAAACCAATAACGCCCGGGATATTGCCAATCGAAAATTGGCAGGGTGTTAAACGCTTTGCCAAACGGTGTGGTGCAACCCTGCCTGCGTGGTTAGAGGATGCCTATGCCAAGGCCGAGCGCGATCAGCGCACTGACCTGCTTTCCATCGCGCTCTGCACAGAATTGTGCAGTGAATTGATCGACGAAGGGGTTGAGGCGCTGCATTTTTACACTCTGAATCGTCCTGAACTGACACGTGATGTTTGTGCCGCATTGGGTATTCATCCCAAGGTGACCTTGCAACATGTGGCCTAATCAGGGTGTGATTGCCTTCGACCCCCACAGCGGTGCTGAGGTTCTCTCAAAACTGCCCTGCCCGCCCGATGTGCAGCGTGCACGTAAGACATCTGGCCGCTTTGATATGCGGCTCGAAAGCGAGGCACAAAAAACGGCAGATTTGAATCGCATATTGGATCAGATTGGTTCGGGCAAAGGTGTTAAAAATTCAGAAAGCCTGATTTAATTGACTAAATAATTAGATCGTGACGCATCGCGGAAACGGGCCCTCAACACATAAAAAAAATCCCCACAGAGATCTGTGGGGATTTTGGCTTTTTGAAATTACCCTTTACTTACGCCAAGCAGCTGGACCGATTTTATGGATAGAGTTGCCACTAGTATCGACCCCAACGTTTACTGGCATATCTTCGACCTTCAGCTCGTAGATCGCTTCCATGCCTAGGTCTTGAAATGCAATGGGTTTTGCGGATTTGATCGCCTTTGACACCAGATATGCGGCACCGCCAACAGCGATTAGATAAACCGCCTTATGTTTGGCAATTGCTGCAATCGCAACATCGCCACGTTCGGCCTTACCGATCATCATTTTCAAACCTGTGTCGTTCAAAATACGATCCGTGAACTTGTCCATACGAGTCGACGTGGTGGGCCCTGCTGGGCCGATCACCTCGTCACCGACTGCGTCAACTGGGCCAACATAGTAAATCGCGCGCCCCTTAAGATCGACGGGCAATTCTTCGCCCCGATCCAACATATCAATCATCCGTTTATGCGCGGCGTCACGACCTGTGAAGATCGTGCCAGAAAGCAACAAAGTCTGCCCCGGCTCAAAGGATTGCAATACCTCATCTGTCAGGTTGTCCACATCCACCTTGGTTGCATGTGCACTAGCCTGATCCAACAGGATCTCGGGCCAATCTTTTAGATCAGGCGGGATGAATTCCGCGGCACCCGATCCATCCAATGTGAAATGCACGTGCCGCGTTGCCGCGCAGTTTGGGATCATCCCAACAGGCAATGAGGCAGCATGTGTTGGGAAAGATTTAATTTTAACATCCAGCACAGTTGTGATGCCACCCAACCCTTGGGCACCAATGCCCAGTGCATTGACGCGTTCAGCAATTTCAAGTCGCAATTCCTCGGTCCTGTTTGTAGGACCACGACGGATCAAATCGGCCATATCAATGGGTTCGGACAGAGCCTGTTTGGCCAATGCCATCGCCTTATCCGCGTTGCCACCAATACCAATCCCCAAAATACCGGGGGGGCACCATCCTGCCCCCATGCTTTCAACACTTTGAACAACCCAGTCCGCCACGCTGCCTGATGGGTTAAGGGTAGTGAATTTTGATTTGTTCTCTGATCCGCCCCCTTTGGCGGCGACCTCAACCTCAATCGTATCCCCCGCGACCATTTCAACAGTCAGCATACACGGCGTGTTGTCGCCCGAGTTTTTGCGAGAATCAAACGGATCAACCACGACAGACGCACGCAATGGGTTTTCATCGCGCAGATACCCCTGACGCGTGCCTTCATCACAGATTTCCTGCAACGAGCGTTTAAAATTTGTCTGCACTTGCATTCCATATTTGATATGAATATTCGCAGACCCTGTATCCTGGCAAATAGGGCGACGCCCAATTGCACACATGCGCGAATTGACCAAGATTTGCGACATCGCTTGTTTGGCAGATGGATTTTTCTCTTTTTCCCAGGCCGCACTCATCGCGCGGATGAAATCAGGCGGATGAAAGTATGAAATGAATTGGAACGCGTCAGCGATGGATTTGATCAGATCATCTTCTGTAATTATTGGCATGGTCACATCTTTTTATTAGCTCGCGCTTATCATAAACGTATTTACGGGAGCTAAAAGGGTCAGGTTCCCGATTTTTCGAAGTTTTGCGGTGGGCCGAAGTCGAATTTGGGTGACAGGCTGAACGAAATGAAGCAGCTAAGTCTTCTGCTGCATAAAATAACACAGAGGCTGGACACACTGGCCTCTGTCAAACTCTTCCCAGCCAAAGCATAAAACACACCCACAGAGACTCTCTAACGT
>JAAEZW010000181.1 GCA_018222665.1 Paracoccaceae bacterium | reverse complement strand
GATCAGGAAGCCCCAGTTCTTCAAGAATTTCTTCGTCTGTTTTCGCTTCTAACTCTGTAGCAGTTTCGGAACGCGCGCGCATTTGCACCTCTGCGGCGTCTTTTGCTTCTTCTGCTGCCACGGCAGCTTTACGGCGGCTCCAGAAATCGCTCATGACAGACGCTCTTTCTTGATCTGGGATGGGGCGCGATAAACATCACCCGTCTGCGCAATCCGCACGTCGCCAATCCCATCCTCGCTTAGATCTACACGCTTCTTGTCCCGCTTGCGTTTGATAAAGGTTTCCTCAACGTGGTGTGCTTTCACGAAATCGCGCACCCATGCGACCACGCCCTCTGGCATCTTCACCTTTTCGACGATCTCTTCGCCACTGTCCGCATAATCCTGCGCCTCGTAGGCGGATGCGGTGGCAAGGATTACATCAAACGGGGGTGTATTGTCAGGGTTATCGCGCATCACCACGTAGATCGATGGGACCTGCGCCGAGATCGCGACCATGTAACTTTCAGTATCAGCGCCATGGAGTTCAAGCGGAACTGTCGCAGCGTGGTACTCGATCACTTCTCCATCTTGACGCAGGATCTGCGCCTTCGCTTCGCTCGCAGCAACAAGGATGCCGCTGACACGCCAAGACCACTTCGCCCAGCGCGTGGCACCGGGTGTCCGACGAATGACAACGCCAAGTGGCATCGAAACATAGCGCTTAGGGTTGTAATACAACTCCACCTCTCCTTTTCACCGATGTCAGCATACCACTGCGCACCAACCAAAGAGGTTTTCACCACACTCCTCAATTTTTTTTCTAAATTGGACAATTTGAATGACTAAAAGCATCTACTGAACTCAATGTGGTCAAAATGTCTATCCCGAGCAATTTTGTCGTTTTTTATCAATCGCCGATGCTTTTGGAATCAAATCAAAGGGCACTTGTCATTTCTGAAAATCATCTCAATTCTATCCCAACAAAAAGCGCCGCTGAACACGATGAATTCGTCGAAAAATCAGCGCAAAAATAACGCGTAAAGTCGGACAGAAATCCGACCTTTGGCACTGGGGGATAAAATGGATAAGTCACTGATATTATGCGATTGTTCTGGAACCAATCACCTGAACCCAAAAGACCTATCCGAAGTCACTGGACTGGCATGTTCGCAGGTACACACGGCGTTGTGCACAAGCCAGATTGACTCGGCCGCAAAAGCCGTCACTGACGGCAAAGCGATCCTGTGTTGCACGCAAGAGTGGCGCACGTTTCAGGCGCTTGCCGACGAATTAGAGGTCCCCATGCCCCCCCTCTTGGATCTGCGCGATCGAGCGGGATGGTCGGCGGACAAGGCCTCAAAACTTCCCAAAATGTCCGCATTAGTGGCCGAGGCGCTTGTTCCGCGCCCTGCGCAAAAAACAATGGATGTAGCGTCAGAGGGGGTCTGTTTGATCCTGTCCAACGACGCAACTGAAATGGGTGTCGCGGAACAATTGTCTGAATACCTATCTGTCACATTGTTAGTACCAAACCCAACCGACGACATGCCATCGCGGAACTATGACATAATAGCTGGCAGCTTGCGTCGTGCGACAGGCACGCTTGGGAATTTCGAAGTCACAATCGATGCATTGCAACAGTTGGATCCGACGGGACATGGCACACATGAATGGAGTGCACCACGTCAAGGTGGGCAATCACACTGCGACATCATTTTGGATCTGCGCGGCGGTACGCCCCTGTTCCCCGCACACGAAAAGCGCGATGGGTACCTATTGGCCGATGCATCCCACGCACCCTCTGTCGCCAAGGCGGTACTTCAGGCGTCGCACATGGTGGGTACATTTGAAAAAACGTTGTTCGTGAAGACAGAACCCAGCCTGTGTGCCCATTCACGTGCACAGAAATCTGCCTGTTCAAATTGTTTGGATATTTGCCCCACAGGGGCCATCACCTCGGCAGGGGATTTTGTTGAAATTGATCCTGCGATTTGTGCGGGATGCGGGGCCTGCGCCGCATTGTGTCCCTCTGGGTCAATCACCTACGAAGCCGATCCGTCAAACACAACATTGCGCCGCATTCAAGCACTGATGGACGGGTACAATAAAGTTGCGGGCGATCATCCCCAACCCCGCCTGCTAGTTCATGACTCCCACGGGCGCGACATGATTGCAATGGCAGCACGATTTGGTGATGGTTTGGTAGCAAACATGTTACCGATCGAGATTGAAGCAATTAGTTCCTTTGGACATGCCGAGGCCTTGGGCGCGCTCGCGTCAGGATTTGGGGATGTTCATATTCTGCTAAGCCCCACAGCAGATCAGGTGGCCATTGGTCGTGAAGTTGCCTTGGCAACAGCTATTGCTGGGGAACACATCCATATCATCGACACACCAGACCCCGATCAGATGACCGCGGCTTTGTCAGAAAGCAAGCTTAATATCATCGTTGAAACACCTATTCTGGCCATGGGATCGCGCCGACAGGTGACACGTTCTGCTGCGCGCGCATTACATGGCGACGACAAAATTTTGTCGTTGCCTGAGGATGCCCCCTATGGCGCGGTTTTGGTGGATACAGATAGCTGTTCCATGTGCCTGTCTTGTGTATCCCTATGCCCCTCTGGCGCACTGGGTGAAAACCCTGATAAACCACAGCTTTTGTTTCAAGAGGATGCATGTTTGCAATGTGGCTTGTGTTCAAACATCTGTCCTGAAAACGCGATCACCTATGAACCGCGCCTTAACCTTGGGACACAGGCGCTGGAACAAACTGTTTTGAATGAGGAAGAACCCTTTGCCTGCATCGAATGTGGGGCGCTGTTCGGGGTAAAATCCTCAATCGAGCGGATCACCGAAAAGCTTTCATCGGGTGTTGGGGCATTTGCCAATCCAGATGCGTTGAAACTGGTTCAAATGTGCGGGGATTGCCGCGTGAATGCACAATTCCACAGCAAGGATAATCCTTTTGCCGATAAGGAGCGCCCACGCGTGAGAACCACTGCCGATTATTATTCAGATCGCGATGATCACTGATGTTTAATCGGTGCCCCCAAATCAGCGGGTTGAAGCCCCTGCATATAGGCCAACAGCGCGTCGATCTGATCCAACGTGACTTTGATCGGAACGATGGGCGGTGGGCGATTGGGTTCAAATGGATCAGTCACATCCTGAACCACGGTAAAGGCGGGATGTGGGTTCAACAAATAAAACCCCGACATACGTCGTGGCCAGTCGGCCAATGTGCGCAGGGCGAAAAACGATGGTGTCGACCCAATCGCGCCCATGCGATTGTCATCCACAACGTGACAGCGCGAACATTGTGCCTGCGCAACCTGCAATCCCAGCGCAGCGTCGCCCGTAAAGTTGACCACCTGTTCAATCGTATCTTGAAGCTCTGGAATAACAAACCGGTCGCCCGTTTCTGGTGCAAAGGCCAAAATGGTATTTTGCGCAACCTCGCCCTGCAGCCAGTCAACAAAGCGTTCGGCCCCACGATGTTCATCGTCAATCAATTGCACCGCCCAAATGACATCCCCGCGTTGCGCAATGGGGCGTCCCGTGGCAACCGCAATCGAAACCTGCGCATCCGATTGTTCCTCAAGGATCAAACGCACTTGTGTTTTCAACGTGAATCGGGGCGCAAGGTATTTGAACAACCCACTTTCGATAAATTCAGGGTCGGCAAATACACGCACCTGTTTCGGATTATCGGTGGTTTGTGCAACGCCCATGGTGGGCAACGTCACAGCAATAACCGTCAAAATCAAACATATGTTTCGGATCATTGGATGCACTCCTTTGATTTGCGCACTACTTAAAAGGATGAACAAATGAACGAAGATTTCAACATGTCGATGCGAAAATTTCTGAAACAGGTCGGTGTCACGTCTCAACAGGCCATTGAAGAGGCATTGCGCGACGCAGAGAATGGCGAATATGAAATTCAGGCTGAAATTAGTATTGCGTCTCTTGGAATGGTTCATAAGGTGAACGGCACAATCAAGCGTGGGGAAGATTAAATTGAGCCTAACAAGAGAGCAAGTTTTAGAGGCCTTAAAAAATATCGAACCAGAGGGTGGCACGGACATTGTGACATCTGGCGTCATGCGCGCGCTGAACGTTGATGGTGTAAGTGTCCGCTTTGTGATGGAAATCGATCCAGCGCAGGCCGAGGCCTATATGCCCGTCAAAACCAAGGCCGAAGAAATGCTAAAATCCATGGGGGCTGCGGATATTTCCGTTGTGATGACCGCGCACAAAGCCGCCAGTGCGCCACCCGATCTAAAAATGCAGAAAAAGGCCGAACCAAAGGGCCCTGAAAAAGTGCCAGGCGTTGATCGCATTTTGGCCGTTGCATCGGGCAAAGGTGGCGTTGGGAAATCAACCGTCAGTGCCAATTTGGCCTGCGCCTTGGCCGCAGAAGGACGGCGTGTTGGCCTGTTGGACGCAGATGTTTACGGCCCATCGCAACCCCGCATGTTGGGGGTGTCGGGCCGTCCATCAAGTCCTGATGGCAAAACCATCTTGCCGATGCGCAATCACGGTGTCACGATGATGTCGATCGGCCTTATGACAAACGAAGGTCAGGCGGTTGTGTGGCGTGGCCCTATGTTAATGGGCGCTTTGCAACAGATGATGTTTCAGGTGCAATGGGGTGCGTTGGATGTGTTGATCGTCGATTTACCCCCTGGCACTGGGGACGTGCAAATGACCTTGGCACAAAAAGCCGATGTTGATGGCGCAATTGTCGTTTCAACCCCGCAGGACATCGCATTGATTGATGCCCGCAAGGGGATTGATATGTTCCAGCAACTGAAGGTTCCCGTGCACGGTATGATCGAAAACATGTCGACCCATATCTGTTCAAATTGTGGACATGAGGAACATGTATTTGGCCATGGCGGCGTTCAGGCAGAGGCCGAAAAATTGGG
>JAAEZW010000180.1 GCA_018222665.1 Paracoccaceae bacterium | reverse complement strand
ACAAAGGGCCCATCAACAGCGCAACATTGACATAGGCTGGAACCGCGGGCATCCCCATTCCCAGCAGGACTGCCAATGACATCGTGATCAATAGTGCAAAGAACTGGAACAAGGTTGATCCACCACCTGCCAGATCGAAGGACAACAAGAACCGCAACACGTCAATTGCCACAAATTTGGAAAGGCCTGTGAAAGTAAGGCAAACATCAATTATCGTTACAGCCAAAAACATGAGGTATAGCGTGGAAATTGTTATCCCTGCCTCAGCCAATGCATCCAACATTTTGCGAGGTTTTTGCCGGAAATCCACATCCAGAAATAAGAGTGCCAGAACTAAGAGCGTAGCCCACCACCCTGTGGCCCCTGCATCCCCTGCCGCGTTTTGAAAAATCTGCATGCCCCAGTTCAGATTACTGACTGAGCAGCGATCACCCTGCATCACCACATCTGCCCCCGTGATCCAGCCAAGGAAACCGCAGCCTACCAAATCCTTGGGCGTCAGCAATAAAAGCAAGATAAGCAATATTGGCAACGCGATTTGACACAGGTGCAGAAGTTCCGTGCGCGAAATGCGCATATCCTCGGTAAATTCGCCGAATGCCTCGAGCCCCTGTTTGCGCGATTGGAACGACGCGGTAAGGAACAGACACAGGAAATAAGCCAGTGCGGGGAGTGCTGCGGCGATGATCACCTCCCTGTATGGCACAGCCGTCATGGCCGCCAAAACAAAGGCCGCAACGCCCATCACTGGGGGCATAATTGATCCGCCGGAGGATGCGGCAGCCTCCATACCGCCTGCGAAGACCTTCGAAAATCCGCGCTTGATCATCATTGGGATCGTCAACACCCCCGTGGACAGCACGTTAACAACAGGTCCCCCCGAAATGGTGCCAAACATCGCTGAACTTACGATGGCCGCATGCGCGGGACCGCCACGCAAGTTGCGCGTCCAACGGAAGGCCAGCTTGATCAGAACTTTTCCGCCTGCAGATTTACCAAACAGCGATCCCAAAATAATATAGGGGAACACCACGTTCATGATTACATTCATGAATCGCCCCAATAGGCCCGAGGCGCTGTTTACCAAAGCATCATGGACATTGGGCACACCATCAAGGAAGGTGCGCGGCTCCCCCCCAAGTTTTGTGACGAAATATTTATTGATCCCATCGGGTCCATAAAAATACCAAACCATTACAGTGGCTATTGTATAGCTGGCAATTAAGATCGACACCAAGACCAACGGCAGGCCCCAAACTTTGATATTGTAGCCTAAGAAAATCACAATCGCGATGCCGACAATGGCCACCAACCACACACCCGTGGTTTGAACGCATTTAGGGTCTTCGACTGTATCAGGGATTGGCAACCCCATGGTTTCTGCAAACTCAACCTCTGCCTTTAGGGTTTCGGCCATAATACGGGCGCGTTCCCCCGTCACCGCATCAATCAAACACACGCTGTCGATTTCAATTAGATAGGTCAGAGAAATTGCAAAGGCCGCAAGAACTAGGGCCCCATCCATAAAGGCACCAAAGGCGGCGCGGCTTGTACCCTGCCATGTGCGCCACATGGAGTGTTTCAACGAGACCACAACCATCATCAAGAAGAAGACAATTGGATAAAACCATTCGGTCGAAAAGGATCGTGTTTTCAAATCATCGACACCCGTAATGCTCCGCCACAACGCATCCCAACCTGGGATCAACGGCGTGCTATTGATCAGGCCGATGAAAATAAAAACCAATGCAAGGAAATAAACTGCACGGTTTGGAAAAACCGACGCACGGGGTTCGACCGTTTCTGTATCAGACATAATTTACCTGTATGTTAGCTGATCGCCTTCAAACGAAAAATGGGCACCGAATTGATGCCCGTTTCTGGATTTAATAATTAGTCTGCAGCAACCGCGCAGTCATCCAACGCATACCCTGCCTCTCGCCATGCGCGAGCTGCAGCAACGTGATATTTAATTGGATTAGCACCGCACATACCTTGCATAGGGAAATCGTATCCTACAGTAGTTCCATATGGCGCCTTAGACATCAAACTATCCAGTGTTTTGATGTAGCCAGATACTAGGTCGTAAACCAACGCGTCATCCATGTTTTTATGGACTACATTTCCGCCAATAGTAGCAAAAGCGCGAAACGTGTCGTCTTCTGAGATAAACGTCCAATCTTCTCCCATTATTGCTTTTATATCCGCTACAGGCGCAGTCCAATCAGCACTTCCGGGAGCCTTCATGTACTTTTGCATTGCTTCACCTTCATAAACTGCTTTTGGCATAGACCACCCAGTCATTTTCCCTGCCGCGCTGGGAATTGTTAGACGTGGACTAGGAAACAGCTCCGGCAAAACTACCGCATCCGGTTCACCACTACTTATCAATGTTGCGCCCTGACCCCAATTTGTCTGTATACCTTCATAATCGTCACCCTCTTTTAAGCCAGCTACGATTTGGATCATACTACGCGCATTGGTTAAAGCTCCGCCTCTTGGCGGCCCATTATAAATTTTGCGGCCCTTCAGATCATCCCATCCATCGATATTCTTGGAGTCGTATGCAAACAAAAAGAAAATACCAAGCACGAAAGGGTTTATTGCTCTCAAATTACCGGCTAGTTCAGAACCTTTTTCAGCACCCAATGAGCCATAAGGGCCCACACCTCGGTTCATCAAGAATGGTAAAATATATGGAGTTCCAGCAATATCTGTTTTACCCTCAGCAACATTTTGAATAGAGTTTGTCAGTGTTTGACCATCGGCCAGCTGGATATTTGCTATACCCATAGTTCCGGCTATCTCAGTCATGTGTGCTAGCGAAAGGTGCGTGGCACCGCCGGGGCTAGCCGTTTCAGCTGTGAGATTTGTGTCTGCATATGATGCTGAGGCCATAGTCGCAATGCCGAGTGTTGCAACAAATTTCGTTAAATGTTTCATAGATACCTCCCAGATTAAAAAAAATATGAAAAACCAAGCCTATGATTATATTTCTTGGTTGATACCTAAACTATGCGCATCTGATTTTATAAAACAAGAATAATTCAGTTTGATACAACGTAGTTAAATTTGACTGTTTACATCCAACTTCTTTTGCGGTTGTTTATTTACCATCAAATGAGAGGCTCAAGTGATAATCATTAATAACTTGGCAGCTGGTCTAATTGCATTGACGACAATCGCGGGCACCGCTGAACTAAAGAACGCCAATGAAAAATAATAGTTTATTTTTGATTTTGCGGAAGGCGATGAATTAGTGCTGCCTGTTTTACACCCGAAGATTGTATTGAAGGAGGCAGCGCATTCATTGCAAAACACAAACAAAAGTTTGAAAGTCACTAAGGTATACCTAAGATATGAACATGCTATTTGATGCCCTTGTGGCACCGCTTGAAATGCGTCGCGATGCAGTATTGATTCGTACCGATGATTCAGAGGTGACAGGTGAACAGCTTTTCGCACTATCCGGACAGATCGCAAATGTTTTACGCGATGCAGGCGTGGAACCTGGGCACCGCGTCGCGATGCAATGCGAAAAATCGGTCGAGGCTTTGGCGCTTTATCTGGCATGTTTGCGTGTCGGTTCGCTGTTTTTGCCGCTGAACACGGCCTATATGCCCGCCGAAATGGATTATTTTGTAGGCGACGCCGAACCCACTGTTGTGATATCGTCTATGCAGGCCGCGGATCAAATGGCGCCAATCTGCGCAAATCACAATGCCACCTTATTCACGCTGGGTGAAAATTCAGATGGGACATTGATGGATGCGGCGCAAAATGCATCAAAAGATTGTCCCGTTGCAGAACGTGGGCCTGATGATTTGGCAGTAATCCTTTATACCTCTGGCACGACGGGTCGATCCAAAGGCGCGATGCTTAGCCACAAAAACCTGCTGTCTAATGCCGAGAGCCTATCAGAGGCGTGGCGTTTCACATCAGAGGATAGATTATTACACGCGCTGCCCATTTTTCACGCGCATGGATTGTTTGTGGCCGTGAACGTTTCACTAAACGTTGGGGCATCCATGATCTTTTTGCCTAAATTCGATATTGACGTCGTGATGGACAAAATCGGGGATGCAACCACGATGATGGGCGTTCCAACCTTTTACACAAGAATGTTGACAGACGCACGTTGCAACCCCGAAAATCTGGGACATATGCGCCTGTTTGTGTCAGGCAGCGCGCCACTTTTGGCGGAAACACACCACGAGTTTGAGGCCAAAACAGGTCAACGCATTCTAGAACGTTACGGCATGACGGAAACCACAATGAATTCGTCAAACCCCTACGACGGGGAACGGCGTGCGGGCACGGTTGGATTTCCCCTGCCCAATATCGAATTGCGTGTTGTCGACCCAGAAACAGGCTATGAATTATCAAAGGGCGAGATTGGAAACCTTGAGGTTCGCGGGCCAAACGTATTCCAAGGATATTGGCGCATGCCTGAAAAAACGGCCGAAGATTTCCGTGATGATGGATTCTTTATTACGGGTGACATCGCCAGGTTTGATCAGGATGGATATATCACCATCATTGGCAGGTCCAAGGATTTGGTCATTTCGGGCGGCTATAACGTTTATCCCAAAGAGGTTGAGTCCGAAATTGATGAACTGGATGGCGTGAACGAATCTGCCGTTATCGGTGTTCCCCACCCCGATTTTGGCGAGGCAGTGGTTGCTGCTGTCGTGCCCAAATCAGGTGTCACATTGGAGGCTGACCAAATCATTTCGTCGTTGCAACAGCGATTGGCAAAATTCAAATGCCCAAAAATGGTGTTCTTTGTTGAAGCCCTGCCCCGCAACACAATGGGCAAGGTGCAAAAAAATGAATTGCGCAAAACATACGCAAATACGTTTCAGGCATAAGGAATAGGTGCACAGATGACATAAACGGCCAATCCATGTCTCTTCAAGTGTGTAGG
>JAAEZW010000179.1 GCA_018222665.1 Paracoccaceae bacterium | reverse complement strand
GTTCAAGGGGGATATGAATGGTTGTTGGCACAACCCCTTGAACAGGTTCCAAATGCCCTAACACCCGAATTGTTAGAAACAACAATTCGCATAACGCATCATTCGCTGACCACACAATTTGGCATTGCCGAACCGCGTATGGCGATCACGGGGTTGAACCCGCATGCGGGTGAAGATGGGCGCATGGGCACAGAGGATGGCACCATCATCCGTCCCGTGATTGAAAAATTACAGGCTGAGGGCTTGATGCTGACAGGGCCACATCCCGCGGACACCCTGTTTCACGCACGCGCACGCGCCAAATATGATGCGGCCATCGCCATGTATCATGATCAAGCATTGATCCCAATCAAAACATTGGATTTTGACGGCGGCGTGAATGTGACATTGGGGCTGAGCTTTGTGCGCACCTCTCCTGATCATGGGACGGCGTTTGACATTGCGGGGCAAAATATCGCAAACCCCTCCTCAATGATTGCTGCAATGAAATTGGCAGCAGAAATGGGCCAAAGATGAGCGCGATTGATCAACTCCCCCCTTTGCGTGATGTGATTGCGAACCACGGATTAAGTGCGCGAAAATCGCTGGGACAAAATTTTCTGCTGGATTTGAACCTCACGGCGAAAATCGCACGTGTTGCGGGCGATCTTAGTGAATGTGACGTGCTCGAAATTGGGCCGGGCCCAGGTGGCTTAACCCGCGGACTATTATCCGAGGGGGCACGCCGCGTATTGGCCATTGAAAAAGATCGCCGCTGCATTCCTGCGCTCGAGGAAATATCCGCCGCCTATCCTGATCGCCTAGAGGTTATCGACGGTGACGCGCTTGAGGTCGATCCGCTGACCCATCTAACACCCCCCATTCGCGTGGCCGCAAACCTGCCCTACAACGTGGGCACGGAACTCTTGGTGCGTTGGTTAACACCGCCCCAATGGCCCCCTTTTTGGCAATCACTAACGTTGATGTTCCAAAAAGAAGTTGCTGAACGCATTGTTGCGCAACCAGGGAGCAAAGCCTATGGCCGTTTGGCCATCCTCGCCTCCTGGCGGTCGGATGCGCGGATCGCGGTCAATTTGCCGCCAGGTGCCTTTACGCCTCCCCCCAAAGTGTCAAGCGCCGTGGTGCATCTGACCGCACTGGAACGCCCCCGCTTTGATGCGGATGCCAAGGTATTGGAACGTGTGGTTGCGGCCGCCTTTAATCAACGCCGCAAAATGTTGCGCGCATCCTTAAAAGGCATCGCATCTGATATCGAAGATCGACTGATCGCTGCAGGGATCAAACCCACAGACCGTGCCGAACAAATCCCGCTTGAGGGGTTTTGTGCATTGGCCCGCGAGGTTGCCAAAAAATAAGGCCGCATCATGCGGCCCATTTTTTATTCTGCAGCTTCGCTTGGGGGTGTTCGTTGCTCCCCACCCTCATCCGCAGCATCCGTCTTTTTCGGACGGGGCGCACGGGGTTTGCGCGGTTTTTTGGATTTTTCTGCGTTGCCTTCGGCGGGTGCCGCCTCTGCAGCGACGGGCATTTTGTCGTCCATGATGGGCATCGCATCAACAATGGGTTGATCCCCGCTTGCAAAATCATCAGATGCACCAAATGCATCATCCGTGGTAACCATTGTATCGCCCGCTTCTTCACGCGCTTGACGTTCACGGTCGCGCTGTGCCTGACGTTCGCGGTTATCACGTTCCTGTTGTTCGCGGCGGGCATCCATTTCACGCTGCGCTTCACTCAGTAGGCGCAAATAATGTTCGGCGTGTTGTTGGAAGTTTTCGGCGGCAACACGGTCATTGGCCAATTGTGCATCACGTGCCAATTGATTGTATTTTTCGATGATCTGTTGCGGCGTGCCACGCACCTTGCCCTCTGGGCCGGAGCTGTCAAAGACACGGTTTATGACATTGCCAACGGAACGGTTATTGCGGTTCTGCTTTGAACGCGAACGCGATTTTGAGGATCTCATTTAAGCTTTCCAGCCCTAGTCAATTAGAGTTCATGGCGCGGTTCAGAATGTGATCGTAACGAACCAGCGATTTACGGTAAAAGTTAGCGCGGTGCAATGATGCACGTCTGTCAACCAACATAGACTTGATACCCCTGATTGACAGCACGATACAAGGGGCAAATGCAATTTTCGTTAAAATTTCCCACATTTTCCGACACAAATCCGATTAAACGGGGTGTTTTGCCACAATTGCGCGGTCTTTGCCCTCTAAATCTTGCAGAATTTGCACACCCGAAAACCCTGCCTGTAGGAACAGGTTTTTGACATCTTTCCCCTGTAAATGACCAATTTCAACGATCACCCGACCATTTTCATTTAGGTAATTTTGGGCCTGTCCCGCAATAATACGATAGGGTTCTATTCCATCCCCACCAGGCGTCAGGGCGATGATGGGATCATAGTCAATGACATCTGGTTCCAGCCCCTCTAATTCATTTTCGCCAATATAGGGCGGGTTCGAAATGATCAGGTCAAATTTACCATGCAAACTGTCAAACCAATCAGACTCAATAAATTCAATCCGATCTTCGACGTCGTGTCGTTTTGCGTTGGTTTTCGCAACCAACAAGGCCGCCTTGGAAATATCCGTCACGACCACAACGGCATCCACCTGTTCCGCCGCAAGTGTGATGCCCAAAATGCCGCTACCTGTTCCCAAATCCAAAATACGTTTTGCAGGTGTCTGAAGCGCTTCGGCAATCAATGTTTCTGTGTCACCTCGTGGGTCCAGAACATCATCCGTAACTTGAAAATTGCGGCCCCAAAATTGCCGCACCCCAATAATGCGTGACACAGGACGGTGGTTTAGACGTTGCGTGATCGCGTCGTCAAATCGCGCGATCACGGCCTCCGACACCTCGTCCATTTCATGCAAAGTTACACGCGATGGATCAATATCGCACACGTGTGCGGCCAATAGGCGGGCGTCCCGCGTTGCATTTGAAATGTCCCCCTGATCCAACGCGGATGTGCCACGTGCGATCAATGCGCGTAAGATCATCCGTTTAATTCGGCCAACATCGCCGCCTGCGCATCCGCTGTCAGTGCGTCCACGATTTCATCCAAATCACCCGCTAGGATCTGATCCAAACGATAGAGCGTTAGGTTAATACGGTGATCCGTCATGCGGCCTTGGGGGAAATTATAAGTGCGAATGCGTTCAGAGCGATCTCCTGACCCAACCTGAGATTTACGATCTGCCGAACGTTCATCATGTACGCGTTGGCGTTCCATATCATAAAGGCGCGTTTTTAGAACCTGCATCGCAATCTCACGATTTCGGTGTTGCGATTTTTCCGAACTGGTCACAACCAACCCTGTCGGAAGGTGCGTGATCCGCACCGCAGAATCCGTGGTATTCACGTGCTGCCCCCCCGCACCCGAAGATCGCATCGTATCAATGCGCAGATCATTTGCATCAATGTGAATGTCCACATCCTCTGCCTCTGGCAGTACCGCAACCGTTGCAGCAGAGGTATGCACGCGACCCCCACTTTCGGTTTCGGGAACACGTTGCACGCGATGTACACCGCTTTCGTATTTCATGCGGGCAAAGACGCCTTCGCCTTTGATATGCACAACAACCTCTTTGATACCGCCGATTTCGCTTTGTTGTTCTTCGATCACATCGAACGTCCAACCGCGCGCTTCGCAATAACGTTGATACATGCGCAGCAGATCACCTGCGAACAATGCGGCCTCTTCCCCGCCGGTACCGGGGCGAATTTCCAACATTGCGGGACGCGCATCGGCCGCATCCTTGGGCAGCAGCGCCAATTGCAGTGCATGTTCCACTTCTGGGATACGTGCCTTGATCGTTGGCAATTCTTCTGCGGCCAAATCCTTCATATCAGGATCATCCAGCATCAATTGCGCCTCTTTCAGATCGGAGAGCAGCGTTTGATATTCTCCGATTTGTTCCGCGACTGGGCGCAGCTCTGAATATTCTTTTGCCAGCTTGGCGATATCTTCGCCCGCCGAGCCATCGTTCATTTTCGCTTCAAGAAACTCAAAGCGTTGTTTGATCTGTTCTAATTTGTCTATCGGTACCATGGCGCTAATGTCGCGATTGGTGCGCGAAGGTCAAGTGGCATTCGCGCGTTTATTCCAACACCACAGTGCGATTAATTCCATTGCCACATGTGCCCCTGCGACCGCGGTGGCCCCAGTTGGGTCGAAGGGGGGTGATACCTCAACAATATCACCGCCGATCAGGTTTATACCCGCGATATCGCGCAAAATGATGGCGGCCTGCCCCGAACTTAGCCCCCCCCAAACGGGCGTCCCCGTACCGGAGGCAAATGCAGGATCCAAACAATCAATGTCAAATGTCAGATATGTAGGGTGATCCCCAAGGATACCTTTGATCTTTTGGGCGATATCGCTTGGTTTGCTTTCATGCAGTTCGCGGGCGTCAATCACATGAAACCCCATGTCCAAATCATTATGCGTGCGAATACCCAGTTGGACGGATCGTGATGGATCAACCAATCCTTTTTTCACGGCCTTATACATCATGGTTCCATGATCGATGCGGTCGTAATCATCATCGGGCCAAGTGTCAGAATGGGCGTCAAATTGCAAAACGGACAAGGGCGCGCCAAACTTTTCGGCATAAGCCTGAAGAATGGGAAGCGTGATGTAATGATCCCCACCCAAGGTGATGGTTGACACATCTTGGGACAGGATCTGTTTGATATGAGCGGTTAGGGTTGCAGGAAATTCGGACACCTTTGCGTAGTCAAAGGCCAAATCCCCATAATCTACGATGGCAAATTCGCCCAGTGGATCAAATCCCCAACCATAGGGCGGATCATAGGGTTGCAATGTGCTCGCCTCGCGCATTGCACGCGGCCCCAAACGCGTGCCTGTGCGATTGGTCACTGCCTGATCAAAGGGCACACCTGTGATCGCCAAATC